>NZ_PDYV01000020.1:0-56151 GCF_002743235.1 Sporosarcina sp. P25 | reverse complement strand
GACGCTTTCCTGAGGGCGTGGCCCGAGCCGCTTCCCTCACTTCGTTCAGTCCAGGGTCTCGAACTCACGCTGATCCTCCAGGAGTCGCCCCAACTTCCGCTTCCATCCTACGTGGATAGTGGGGGTAGTTGAATTACTTACTGGAGGTGGTGTGTTAGTTATTGTTGTCTTTGAACATGGTTACGTTCAAAAGTAAGTGCATTGGTGTGGGGATGGAAGCTGCAGATGGGGACGCTTTCCCATGGGCTCGGCTTGAGCTGATCCATAGGAGTCGCCCCAACATCCGCTTCCATCCTACGTGGATAGTGAGGGGACTTAGATCACTTACTGGAGAGCCTATGTTAATTATTGTTGTGTCTTGACTTATTTCAGTTCAAGTACCGAAGTTCAACATCAATCACAACACTAACTTCCATACACAAAAAAAGTAACACACGCACACATTGCAAGGAATTGGCGCGTAGGAGGGGGCGACTCCCAGAGGATCAGCCCGACAGGTGAGACAACCGAGGGAGCAACGCGACTGGTTGGCTCAACGCGGGCCCTCTAGGAAAGCGTCCCCCTCCGTAGCGCCAATTCCCACCCCTAGCCTCGTATTAGCTTATTCTTCTTGCGCTTAGCTAGTACCCACACACCATTATTTGCTATACTGAAAAAAAGGAGGGATTGACTATTATGACTATGACATACTACGGCTATCCAACATGTACCACGTGCCGCAAAGCGAAGAAATGGCTTACGGACGAAGGGATTTCATTCGAAGAAAAGAACATCGCCGAACAACCTCCAAGCGAAGACGAGCTGCGCAACATGATCGCGAACTCTGGACTTGACATGAAAAAGTTCTTCAACACGAGCGGCAAGATATATCGTGAGCTTAACTTGAAAGACAAGCTACCAACCATGACAGAAGATGAAAAAATCGCACTCCTCGCTTCAGACGGAATGCTCATCAAACGTCCAATCGTTTCTGATAACCAAAAAGTGACAGTCGGATTTAATGAAAACACATTCACGGAAACGTGGAAGAAGTGATTTAGATTCTTGTCTTTATACAGGAACTATGGCAAACTAAAGGTAGATAAACTATTATATTTTTGGAGGTAACGACATGAGCACACCAAAAGATTTACGATATTCAGAAGAGCACGAGTGGGTAAAAGAAGAAGACGGTAAATACCGTATCGGCATCACACATTTCGCACAGTCTGAACTAGGCGATATTGTATTCGTTGAACTGCCACAGGTTGGCGATCAATTAAAATCAGACGAGCCTTTCGGAAGTGTTGAATCAGTGAAAACTGTTTCTGAATTGTACGCTCCATTAACTGGTAAAGTGGTAGAAGTGAACGAAAACCTTGAAGATAGCCCTGAATTGGTTAACGAATCACCATATGAAGACGCATGGATGGTAGTAGTTGAAATCGATAACAAAGCTGAACTTGATGAGTTAATGACAGCTGAGCAGTATGAAGAAATGACAGCTGAATAATATTCTAAAAGAAAAAAGCGCTGGAACGTCTCAGCGCTTTTTTATACGCTAGGAGGAAACAGATGGACCCGAAAGTTCTCATTGTAGAAGGCGGTTCGGATCGTAAGCGGCTAGTGCCGATCCTTGCAGAGCCTGTAGAGATTCTTTGTACGAATGGTACCATCAGTGCGTACCATATTGAAGAACTGCTTGAACCGTATGAGCAGCAGGACCTGTTCGTCTTTATGGATGCGGACGCTTCCGGCGAGTCCATTCGTAAGTTGTTCAAACAACTGTACCCTGAAGCGAGACATTTATATACGGATCGTCTCTACCGCGAAGTAGAAACGACTCCCGTTAAGCTATTGGCAAGCATTTTAGCTGCTGCTAATTTTAAAGTACATTCCAAATACTTGGCAGGTGGACCACATGAATAATTGGACAATTGAAGACTGGCAACGCACACAGGCGGCAGAGCAAGTAGCCGCTTTTTATTTATATACACCGATGTGTGGAACATGCGCAGTCGCTTCAAAAATGCTTACGGTAATCGAGACAATGCGTCCGAAACTACCGATTGGAAAGGCGGATTTGAACTATGTCCAGGCTATCGCAATAGAATATGAGATAGAAAGCGTTCCTTGTTTACTTATTCAGCGCAAAGGACAGCCTATAGAAAAAATTTACGCCTTTCAATCCGTCCCGTATTTGCTAGAGAAGCTCAGTTGACAATAGAAGTCGATGTATGGTATAAGTAGTTAATCAAATGAATATGTAACTCTTATAAAGAGCGGCGGAGGGAAGTGCCCTATGAAGCCCGGCAACCGTCACATATGTGAAATGGTGCCAAATCACTCAAAGCGTAATGCTTTGATAGATGAGAGAAATGGTAACGTACATAACTACATACGTTCGGCCTTTCTGCTTGTCTGCAGGAAGGCTTTTTTTATACTAAAGCGGAAAGCGCCGTGTAGGCACGACAGGCGTTGGAAGACTTACCACAAAGGCGCTCTTTGCCTTTTTGGAAAGTCTGAAACGACCCGAGAGCCTGGCGCTTGTAGCTGGATGATACTAAAGCGGAAAGCGCCGTGTAGGCACGACAGGCGTTAGTAGTGTTCTGAAAGACATATTAAAAAGACTTAATGAGGTGGTGCGGAAAATGATTCAACTAACAAACGTTCATAAAAAATACCAATTGAACCGTTCAGAAATTGTCGCGGTAGATGATGTGACAGTAGCCATCGAAGAAGGAGAAATTTTCGGCGTCATCGGGTACAGTGGAGCAGGAAAAAGTACATTAATTCGACTATTGAACGGTCTTGAAACACCGACGTCCGGCAGTATTCTGATTCACGGACAAGAAATGACGACATTACAAGGTGCTGGCCTGCGCGATGCGCGTCAAAAAATCTGCATGATCTTCCAGCACTTTAACTTATTATGGTCTAGAACGGTAGAAGAAAATATCATGTTTCCTCTAGAAATTGCTGGCGTGAAGAAATCGGCACGTAAGCAAAAAGTGAAGGAATTGATCGATCTCGTTGGATTGACAGGTCGTGAACAGGCATATCCATCGCAATTATCTGGTGGTCAGAAGCAACGTGTCGGCATTGCGCGAGCGCTTGCAAATGATCCTGAAGTCTTACTTTGTGATGAAGCAACGTCCGCACTCGATCCTGAGACGACGAATGCGATTCTTGATTTATTGACGGACATTAATGAACGTCTTGGACTAACGATTGTGTTGATTACGCATGAAATGCATGTCATCCGCAAGATCTGTCATCGCGTGGCGGTCATGGAAGCGGGGAAAGTCGTGGAAATCGGCAATGTACTGGATGTCTTCCAATCTCCACAAGCGGAAATTACTAAGCGCTTCATTTCACAGGTGACTGATACCGGTGATACGGACGCAGCGATGGCGCATTTACAGCAAGAGTCACCTGATGGCAAGTTGATCAAGCTAGCTTTCATTGGTGAACGTACAGAGCAGCCAGTACTTGCTGAGTTGATCCGCAAATTCCCAATCGACGTCAACATCGTGCAAGGAAATATTTCAACGACACGTGACGGCGCTTACGGCACACTCGTCTTGCAACTAGTAGGAGACGTGGCGATTATAGAGGAAGCCATTGCTTTCTTGGATGCCAATGAAGTGAAGACGGAGGTGCTGATCCATGATTGAGCAATGGTTCCCGAACGTGAATTGGGATAAAATGTGGGAAGCAACCGGTGAGACACTTTATATGTCTGCCTACTCCACGTTCTTTACATTTGTCTTCGGTATCGCACTTGGTTTGTTGTTGTTTTTAACAAGTCCTGGTCAGTTATGGTCAAATAAAATAACCCATGTCTTTACAGGCGCATTCGTGAATATATTCCGATCGATTCCGTTTATCATTTTGATTATTTTATTGATTCCTCTTACGAAATTATTATTCGATAGTATGCGTGGACCGAATGCCGCCTTGCCTGCATTGATTATCGGTGCCGCTCCGTTTTATGGCCGTATGGTATTGATTGCATTGCAGGAAATCGATAAAGGGGTTATCGAAGCAGCGCGCTCAATGGGGGCTAAGACGTCGACGATCATTTTCAAAGTATTGTTACCTGAATCCATGCCGGCACTAGTCTCGGGAATTACCGTAACCTCGATTGCACTTGTCGGATATACGGCAATGGCAGGAGTGATCGGTGCAGGTGGTCTAGGTACACTCGCGTATTTGGAAGGGTTCCAGCGCAGCCGTGAAGATGTGACTATAATGGCAACGATTTTGGTATTGATTATCGTGTTTATCATTCAATTTATCGGTGATTTCATCGCAAAACGTTTGGACAAGCGATAATAGGATTTTCAGGGAGACCTGTTACCCATAGAAATATTCCATAATGGAGAGGGAGAAATGTGGATATGAAGAAGTTTTTATTCAGTCTATTCGCAGCCGTACTAGTGCTTGCATTGGCAGCTTGCGGAACGAAAGACGAAGGTAGTAAAGATAATGCAGCATCAGATGGAGCAGAAAAAGGCGAGAAAACGTCATTGGTAGTCGGCGCATCTAACACACCACACGCTGTAATTTTGGAAGAAGCTAAGCCATTATTAGCTGAAAAAGGCTATGATTTAACAATTGAAAGTTACACAGATTATGTACTGCCAAACAAAGATTTGGACGAAGGCACACTGGATGCGAACTATTTCCAACACATTCCTTATCTAGAGAGCCAAATTGCCGATTTCGGTTATGATTTCGTCAATGCAGGCGCGATCCACATCGAGCCAATCGGTGTGTATTCTAAGAAATATGACTCATTGGAAGAACTTCCAGACGGAGCGACGATCTTAATCAGTAACTCTGTTGCAGATCACGGTCGAGTACTTGCTATGCTTGAAGAAAAAGGATTGATCAAGCTAGCGGATGACGTGGAAAAAGTGAAAGCCGAAGTAGGCGATATCGTAGAAAATCCAAAGAACTTGGAGTTTGATGCGAACTACGAAGCAGCGCTAATGCCTCAGTTGTATAATAACGATGAAGGCGACGCATTATTAATCAACTCCAACTTCGCAATCGATGCAGGTTTGAATCCAATGGAAGATTCGATCGCATTGGAAGATAAAGAGTCTCCATATGTTAACGTAATTGCTGTAAAGAGCGGTAATGAAGACAGTGATGCAATCAAAGCATTAGTAGAAGTATTGACTTCAGAGCAAATTCAAGATTTCATTTTGAAAGAATGGTCTGGATCCGTTGTTCCCGTGAAATAAAATAATGCCCGCCGGTAGCTATCGCAGCTACCGGTTTTTTATTTGTATATATGTTGGGAGATTTGCTCTATGGGGTGGTGTATACGCTCAATGTGTGAGGTTATCCGCTCAATCCCGCGCGTAACTCGCTCAATGAGTTGGTTTATCCGCTCTATGGAGCGCGTGGCCCGCTCAATGTGTGGGGTTATACGCTCTATCAAGCGCGTTATCCGTTCAATCCCACACAAGCCCCGCTCAACAAGTAGTAACATCCCCACTACCGCAGACCATCCAACTTCCAAACAACTCCACTAGATCCACTTCCTCACAACCCACAAGAAAAACATCAAATAAATTCAAACAAAATCTTCTTTATTCTATCGACTTGTGATAAAGTTGATTTTGTTTGAGTAATACATATGTGTATTTGAGGAGGACGTATTGTGAAGTTTAAACTAGGGCTCATTTGGCGAATTCTAATCGCCATTGGGCTGGCGATCGGACTTGGTTTAGTATTGCCGATGATCCATGAAGGATTTGCGCATTGGTTCGTTCGCTTAGCAGCTACATTTAATATGTTATTCGGTGGATTCTTGAACTTTATCGTTCCACTGATTATCATTGCGTTTATCGCACCAAGTATTGCAAAGCTTGGAGCAGGTTCCGGGAAATTGCTAGGAATGTCTGCTGCATTTGCGTATGGATCTACGGTGATCGCGGGATTGCTTGCGTATTTCGCAGCAACGAATATTTTGCCGAACTTCATTCAACCCACGACGAAGACGGACATTGCAGAAGGCGCGCGTGAAGCTGGAGTAGCGTTCTTCGAAATGGAAATGGATCCAATGATGGGGATCATGACCGCTTTGCTATTGGCATTTGTGCTTGGCATTGGAATGGCAGCGATTAAAGGGAAGACGATGATGTCGTTCTTCGATGAATTTAATTTAATTATCGATAAAGTCATTTCTGTCGTCATTATTCCATTACTACCTTTCCATATTTTTGGGATTTTCCTGAATATGACGTATACAGGTGAAGTAGCGAATGTGCTTTCAGTCTTTGTATTTGTTTTCATCATGATCATCATTCTTCATTTAACCATGCTAACATTCCAGTACACAGTGGCGGGTGCATTGAACAAACGGAATCCGTTCGTGTTGATGAAAACGATGCTACCTGCGTATTTGACGGCTATTGGAACACAATCTTCTGCTGCAACGATTCCGGTTACGTTGCGTCAAGCGAAAAAGACGGGTGCTTCAGAACGTGTAACGGATTTCGCGGTACCGTTGTTCGCAACGATCCATTTATCGGGTAGTACGATTACGATTGTTTCCTGTTCTATCGGGGTTATGCTGATGAACGGGTTTGATGTAAGTTTTGGTTCGTATTTGCAATTCATCTTTATGCTAGGTGTTACGATGATTGCCGCTCCTGGTGTGCCGGGTGGCGCAGTTGTCGCGGCTACTGGGCTACTCACGACTATGCTTGGATTCAGTGACAGCATGGTAGCCTTAATGATTGCACTGTATTTAGCGCAAGATAGTTTCGGAACAGCAACAAACGTTACAGGTGACGGGGCGCTTGCGATGATCGTCGACCGTTTCACTAAAAAAGTATAGAATAGTAGAAAAGTCGGTTACTTGACCGGCTTTTTTGCTGTCTACTTCTTATGTACTAAGATCTGATTGATTCTCATTCACTAGTTGTCAAATGAAAAATAAATATCGTGAAAAATATACTCATCCGCGTGGTTGCAATGAAATTAGTCAATATGTGTAATGATTCTTAAAGATTTGCAACCCACTCGAATATGGGTTAAGATTAGAATGATACTAAATAGAGAATGGATAATAACCATTCAACGCGATTATACTGGAGGTATTGGAATGGCAATTTTGGAAATTAAAGATCTTCATGTCCGAATTGAGGACAAAGAAATCTTAAAAGGTGTTACCTTAACAATAAATACAAATGAGATCCATGCAATCATGGGGCCAAATGGTACGGGGAAATCTACGCTTGCATCAGCAATCATGGGTCACCCGAAATATGAAGTTACATCCGGATCAGTTACTCTTGATGGAGAAGACGTATTGGCGATGGAAGTAGATGAGCGTGCGAGAGCCGGTCTATTCCTAGCTATGCAATATCCAAGTGAAATCACTGGCGTAACAAACGCAGATTTCCTCCGTTCTGGAGTGAACGCACGTCGTGAAGAAGGCGATGAGATTTCTTTGATGAAATTTATTCGTGAAATGGATAGCAAGATGGAAGTTCTTGAAATGGATGAAGATATGGCAACTCGTTATTTAAACGAAGGTTTCTCAGGTGGAGAGAAAAAGCGTAATGAAATTCTCCAACTTATGATGTTGAAACCGAAGTTTGCAGTACTTGACGAAATTGACTCAGGTCTGGATATCGACGCATTGAAAATTGTTTCTAACGGAATCAACCAAATGCGCGGCGAAGGTTTTGGTTGCTTGATCATCACTCACTACCAACGTTTGTTAGACTATATCACGCCGGATAAAGTGCATATCATCATGCAAGGTAGAATCGTGAAAACGGGTGGTTCTGAATTAGCTAAGAAACTTGAAGTTGAAGGTTATGACTGGATCAAAGATGAACTAGGTATCGAAGACGAAACTGTTGGACAAGAAGCATAAGAAAGGGGACGACTCAAAATGACGGTTGAAACAACATTGGCATTGACCGAACAAGACGTCCGCTCTTATTCCGCAAAAGTGGAGGAAGCTGCTTGGATGGCAGATTTTCGTTCGAACGCTCTAGCAAAAGCTGAAGTGCTCGAAATGCCAAGACCAGATAAAACTAAAATTACAAAATGGAATTTCACAGAATTCCCTTCACATACAGTTGAGAGCTCGATTTTCGCAGGATTGGAAGAATTGCCAACTGAAGCGAAAGCATTAATCGATGACGAACAACAACAAAATATTTACGTGCAGCACAATAACACACCTGCATACCTTTCATTGTCTGAAGATTTGAAGTCACAAGGCGTTATTTTGACGGATATCTTTACAGCATCACGTGAACACAGTGAACTGTTACAGAAATACTTGATGACTGACGGTGTGAAAGTGGATGAGCATAAGTTAACAGCTCTTCACGCAGCATTGATCAACGGTGGGGTATTCGTCTACGTACCTAAAAACGTAGTAATCGAAGATCCACTACAAGTCCTTTTCATTCACGATAATGAAGAAGCATCACTGTTCAACCACGTAGTAATCGTGGCAGAAGAAAACAGTCAAGTAACATACGTAGAAAGCTATCTTTCTACTATGGACCATGCAGCAACACAAGCAAACATCGTAGCTGAAGTATTTGCTATGGCCAATGCGAAAATTGTCTACGGATCAGTCGACGTATTAGCGGAAGGTATGACAACTTATGTCAACCGTCGCGGTGTTACTGGACCTCACGCACGCATTGAGTGGGCGCTTGGATTAATGAACGACAGCAATACGATTTCTGAAAACATCACGCATTTAGTCGGTGACGGCTCATCTAGTGATATGAAATCCGTTGTGGTTGGACGCGGTAGTCAGAAACAAAACTTCACATCTGAAATCGTCCACTGGGGACTTGATACAGATGGTTTCATCTTGAAGCACGGTGTTATGAAAGAAAACTCATCTGCTATCTTTAACGGAATCGGCCGAATCGCAAAAGGGGCAACTCGTTCCAACGCGGTACAAGAGTCCCGTATTCTCATGTTAGGTGAAAGAGGACGTGGAGACGCGAACCCGATTTTGCTTATTGATGAAAATGATGTAACGGCAGGTCACGCCGCTTCAGTAGGACGTGTGGACCCACTACAAATGTTCTATCTAATGAGCCGTGGTATTACACAAGAAGAAGCAGAACGCCTCATCATTCATGGTTTCTTAGCTCCAGTTGTTAGCAAATTGCCAATCGCAGGAGTTAGAAAACAATTGACGGAGGTTATTGAAAGGAAAGTGCGCTAATGCTCAGCAAAGACATCCGCAATCATTTCCCTATATTAGACCAAGAAGTCAATGGACATCCACTTGTCTACTTGGATAGCGCTGCGACTTCACAAAAGCCTGTGCAAGTAATTGAGGCACTAGATCGCTATTATCGCTTTGATAATTCCAATGTTCACCGTGGGGTGCATACACTTGGAAATCGCGCGACAGATGGGTATGAAGGTGCTCGTGAGAAAGTCCGTAAATTCATTAATGCTAAATCCACGCAAGAAGTCATCTTCATGCGCGGTACAACAACAGCTATTAACACGGTTGCGCAAAGTTATGGCCGTGCCAATGTCTCGGAAGGTGACGAAATCGTCATTACACATATGGAGCACCACTCCAATATCATTCCGTGGCAGCAGCTCGCTAAAGAAACTGGCGCAGTGTTAAAATATATTGATTTAGAAGAAGACGGTACGTTATCACTTGATAAAGTACGGGAAACGATTACCGATAAAACGAAAATTGTTTCTATCATGTATGTTTCCAACGTTCTCGGCACGATGAATCCAATCGAAGAAATCACAAAAATTGCCCATCAACACGGTGCAGTGATGTGTGTGGACGCTGCACAAGCAGCTCCACATTTAAAAATAGATGTACAGAATCTAGATTGCGACTTCCTTGCATTTTCCGGACACAAAATGTGTGGACCTACCGGTATCGGTGTCCTCTACGGTAAAAAGGATTTACTCAATAATATGGAACCTATTGAATTCGGCGGCGAAATGATTGATTTTGTCGGGCTATACGAATCCACATGGAAAGAATTGCCTTGGAAATTCGAAGGTGGTACACCTATTATTGCAGGAGCTATTGGACTCGGTGCAGCCATCGACTTCTTGGAAGAAATCGGTTTGGACGCAATCGAACAGCATGAACACGAACTAGCTGGTTATGCTATGGATAAAATGTCTGAAATCGACGGCTTGACCATTTATGGACCAAGAGATCCTGATCAACGTGCAGGATTGGTCACATTCAACTTGGATGATGTCCATCCTCATGATGTTGCAACTGTACTCGATATGAATGGTATAGCTGTTCGTGCCGGTCATCACTGTGCACAACCATTGATGAAATGGTTAGAAGTTTCTTCAACAGCGCGTGCCAGCTTCTATCTTTACAACACCACTGATGACGTAGATCGCCTCGTGGAAGGACTTCGCACAACAAAGGAGTATTTTAACGATGTCTACTAATAAACTAGATCAACTTTATCGATCTGTAATCATGGAGCATTATAAACACCCGAAAAACAAAGGCGTTTTGGAGAATGGTAATGTCACGATTGACATGAATAATCCGACTTGCGGTGACGTCATTCGTTTAACGATGAACGTAGAAGATGACATCGTCAAAGACGTCAAGTTTGAAGGGGAAGGATGTTCCATTTCCATGGCATCCGCTTCTATGATGACACAGATGATCAAAGGTAAAACAACTGAAGAAGCAGTTAAGTTAGCACATACTTTTTCAGACATGATGTTAGGCAAAGAGTTGGACGAGTCGATTGACCTCGACGACCTAGAAGCATTATCGGGTGTCGCGCAATTCCCTGCCCGCATTAAATGTGCAACATTGAGCTGGAAGGCGATGGAAAAGGGAGTCTCTGGCGAGTCGCAATGACCTTGGCCATAGTACGAGCAATTATGGAACGGAGGAATAATAATGGCAAAACAAATGCCGGAAATCGGCGATTACAAATACGGTTTCCATGACAAAGACGTTTCTGTGTTCCGTTCAGAGCGTGGATTAACACGTGAGATAGTGGAAGAAATTTCTTCAATGAAGGAAGAACCACAATGGATGTTGGATTACCGTTTGAAATCTCTTGAGATTTTCTATAGTAAGCCAATGCCACAATGGGGCGGAGACTTGAATTCATTGAAGTTTGATGAAATCACGTACTACGTAAAACCATCTGAAGGTGCAGAAACTTCTTGGGATGAAGTACCTGAAGAGATCAAGCGTACGTTTGATAAACTAGGTATTCCTGAAGCAGAACAAAAATACTTGGCAGGTGTATCTGCACAGTATGAATCTGAAGTGGTTTACCACAATATGAAAGAAGAACTAACTGATCTAGGAATTGTCTTTAAAGACACGGATTCTGCACTTCGTGAAAACGAAGAGTTGTTCAAACAATATTGGGGTACGGTAATACCGAACTCAGACAATAAATTCTCAGCGTTAAACTCTGCTGTATGGTCTGGTGGATCATTTATCTATGTACCACCTGGCGTAAAAGTAGAAACACCGCTACAAGCCTATTTCCGTATTAACTCGGAAAACATGGGACAGTTCGAGCGTACGATGATCATCGTAGACGAAGGCGCAAGCGTTCACTACGTAGAAGGGTGTACAGCACCTGTTTACACAACTAACTCACTACACAGTGCGGTTGTTGAAATCATCATCAAAAAAGATGCATATTGCCGTTACACAACGATTCAAAACTGGGCGAACAACGTCTACAACTTGGTAACGAAGCGTGCAGTATGTGAAGAAAATGCGACAATGGAATGGATTGATGGCAACATTGGTTCTAAATTGACGATGAAATACCCAGCAGTCATCCTAAAAGGTGAAGGCTCACGTGGTATGACGTTATCGATCGCATTAGCAGGTAAAGGACAGCACCAAGATGCCGGCGCGAAAATGATGCACTTGGCACCTAACACGTCTTCTACTATTGTTTCAAAATCCATCTCTCAACACGGCGGAAAAGTAACGTATCGCGGAATTGTCCACTTCGGACGTAATGCGGACGGAGCTCGTGCCAACATTGAGTGTGATACGTTGATCATGGATAAACTATCTACTTCAGATACAATTCCATACAATGAAATCTTGAATAACAATATTTCATTGGAACACGAAGCAAAAGTATCGAAAGTTTCTGAAGAGCAGCTCTTCTATTTGATGAGCCGCGGTATTCCTGAATTGGAAGCAACAGAAATGATCGTTATGGGCTTCATCGAGCCATTCACAAAAGAGCTACCGATGGAATATGCGGTAGAGATGAACCGTCTGATCAAGTTCGAAATGGAAGGTAGTATTGGGTAAGGGTTGTTAACTCAACGTTTATGCGATATTCCTAACAGTTGAATAAAGCAACGTGCCGATTTCATGCCGATTCAATTCGGATGGTCGGCACGTTTTTTTGTATTTATCTCACTTTTTCTCAACAACAGCAATCGTACATCTCGAAACACTAATTAATTTACCTGCCTCATCCGTGATTTGGATATCCCAAACCATTGATGTGCGTCCTTTATGGAATGGAACGGCAGTAGCGGTGACGATGCCATCTTTTTTACCTCGTATGTGATTCGCATTGATTTCCAGGCCGACTGGATAATGCGTTTCGGGATTTACGTTTAAAGCAGCTGCAATGCTAGCCGCAGTTTCTGCGAGAGCTACTGAAGCACCTCCATGCAGCAATCCCATAGGCTGAATGGTTTTCGGACCAACCGGCATTTCACAGACGACTTTGTCAGGATCAAGTTCTTTAAAAGTAATTCCCAATGCGCCAATCAATGTTTGTTCTAAATCCATACTATCCAATAAATTAAGTTCTTTCATCATTTTCCCTGCCTCCATTTCAATGATATACTTCTATTACATGTATATACATGTAATAGAAGCATACTACTAAGAGTCAAGAGAAATCCAACTTTTAAAAGTATACACATACATATATATTAGAATAAATTATCAAGACGGCTGAAACATTGCGATCTTCATTGTAAGGAAAGAGGTGGACATCATGACAAAAGAGTTGGATCAAGAGCAAGCAAATTATATTATTGACGTGTGTGCTAGTGCAAATCTTCGAACGGTATCTGGTTCACTAACGCAACTGTACAATCATTTATTGAAACCTACTGGATTGAAAATCACTCAATATTATATGCTCGGCAATATTTATACATCGCCAGATATTTCGATTAGTAAATTAGGCGAGATTATGTTGTTGGATCAAACGACTGTTACGCGTAACTTGAACATATTACATGATTCCGGCTTTGTGCAGATCAAGAGAGCGAAACAGGACTCGCGAACTAAAGTAGTCACGATAACAGAATTAGGCTACGGGAAGTTAAATGAGGCTACTCCTATCTGGACACAAGTGCAGGAACAAATTGAAGGCGCTATCGGCAAATCAGAGTATATGGACTTACTGAAGAAGTTGGAGTCACTACAGAAAGTGATTGATGAATTTAAAAGTTGAACCACATAAAAATGAATCTTCATTCATAAAATGATTGACAACTCAAAAAAATCAAGTAAAATACATGTATATACATGTATCAAAGAATGAATATTTTTGAAGAGTAGCAGTGTACGTTCTTTACAGAAATACATTGAACACATTTTGAAAGCGCTTACGACAAAAGGAGAGTGTTACTGATGAATTTAGTAGAATTGAAAAAGAGTATGAGTCTTCCGGTGATCGCATCCCCGATGTTCATTATTAGTAATCCTAAGACGGTGATTGAGCAGTGTAAAGCAGGAGTAATCGGTTCTATGCCTTCTCTAAACGCAAGACCGGTTGCCCAATTCGAAGAGTGGTTGATCGAGATCACAGAAGAATTAGCTGACTACAACGCAAAAAATCCTACTAAACCAGCTGCGCCATTTGCGATCAACCAAATCGTTCACCGGTCTAATGAAAGATTGCAGGAAGATATGGAACTATGTGTGAAGTATAAAGTTCCCATCATTATTACATCTCTAGGTGCAAGAGAAGACGTCTACGAGGCAGCCCATAGTTATGGCGGAATTGTATTGCATGACGTGATCAATAATATGTTCGCAAAGAAAGCAATTGAAAAAGGTGCAGATGGTTTAATTGCAGTCGCTGCAGGAGCGGGAGGGCACGCGGGTCCTAAAAGTCCGTTCGCACTCGTTCAAGAAATCCGTGAATGGTTCGATGGGCCACTGGCACTTGGAGGTTCTATAGCGACTGGCGGAAGCGTATTGGCAGCCGAAGCTATGGGGGCAGACTTTGCATACATCGGGTCACCTTTCATCGCTACTGAAGAAGCGAGAGCAGTTGAAGAATATAAACAGGCAATCGTAGACGCAACTTCGGATGATATTGTGTACAGTAATTATTTCACTGGAATACACGGAAATTATTTAGCTACGTCCATTCGTGCTTCGGGCTTAGATCCAGATAACTTACCGGAAAGTGATCCTAGTAAAATGAATTTTGGCGGAGATGCAGGCCAAAAAGCTTGGAAAGATATTTGGGGCTGTGGTCAAGGAATCGGTATAATCGATAAAGTACAACCGACAAAAGATTATGTTGCACAATTAGCCAAAGAGTATAGTGAAGCAAAGGATAAGTTGGTAGGCGATAGAGTGAATACAGCGAGCAGATAAGAATATTGCGTAAAATTAAAACGTCCATAGAATCATGAAAAAACAAGTATGGTTTAATTCAGACATGCTTGTTTTTTCTATTGATATGTAGTGTTTGTGAATAGATTTGGTTTGCATTCGGTTAAAGAAGTAAGTAGCCTGCTCTTCTTTAAAGACAAACACCTTCGCGTCTAAGAATCAATTGATTGATTTTATACCTAGTGGGGTATATACTACATGTATAAACGAATGGAAAGGAGTTTTTCATATGAATGAAAAAGCAACTGTATATGTATCCTCTACTTGTCCTTATTGTACGATGATGACAAATTATCTTGATGAAATCCATGTGCCTTATGAGACGATCAATGTCTCTACAAATCCTGCAGCGGGAGAACGTCTCGTGGAATTAACAGGACAGATGGGCGTTCCGCAAACTCAGTTGAATGGAAAGTGGATTATCGGCTTTGATCCAGCAAGTATTCACGCTGCACTAGATGCATGAATAAATTCCAGCAGATTTTATTCAACCGAAGCTGTACAATCCAATCAACAGAAGAAATGGAAAAGAAATTATTTCCGCGCTTTTGTATCGGCAACATAGCGTTTGCGGTGATGGGCGTGATTCTCGTCATCATAGAATGGACTCACTAAAGGAGGTACGCATTATGGGATGGATCGTCATAGCACTCATCGTCGGCTTAGTCGTTTGGCGAATGAAGCCTGCAAAAGGTGTGCATTCAATCACGACTGAACAATTAAAAGCTAGAATAAAAGAACAGAACGTCCAGTTTATCGATGTGCGTTCACCGGCTGAATATAAAGGACGCCATATAAAGGAATTTAAGAATATCCCATTGAATGTGCTTTCGAATAAAATGGGAACGCTGAAGAAAGATCAAGAAGTTATTGTCATCTGTCAAAGTGGCATGCGTAGTTCGAATGCAGCAGGCCAACTGAAAAAAGCAGGATTCTTGAATGTAACGAATGTACGTGGTGGAATGAATGCGTGGCAAGGGTAAATAGTAAAGAGGCGTCTCGAGAATTCTATCTCGAGGCGCTTTTTACTTGGAAATACAATTGATCGGAACCTAGGAAATATAGAGAATAGTAAAATCAAGTCAAGAAGTACGGTTTTTCTAAAAATACATAAGATATGATACACTAAGCTAAAGATAATAAGAGGAGGTCTTTCCATGATACATGTTGGTCTGACAGGGTGGGGAGACCATCCGAGCCTATATAATGAAAATACAGTCGCAAATAAAAAACTACTTGACTATAGTAAACACTTTCCAATCGTCGAACTAGATTCGACGTTTTATGCTATACAATCAAAGAAAGTCATGGATAAATGGACAGAGGAAACGCCTGCTAATTTCCAATTCATCGTGAAGGCGTATCAAGGCATTACAGGTCATCAGCGGGGAAAGTTACCCTATGATTCTGAAGAAGAGATGTTCTCGCTGTTTAAACTGTCGATGACATCGTTTGTTGAAGCGGGGAAGCTCGCGATGGTACTGGTACAGTTTCCGCCTTGGTTTGATTGCAAGAAGGAAAACGTTGATCGCATTCGCTATGTGCATGAACAATTACAGCCGTTACCGATTGCTGTGGAGTTTCGCAATCAAACGTGGTATTCTCCAGCTTATCGAGAAAAAACACTCGACTTTCTAAAAGACTTGCACATCATCCACGTCGTTTGTGATGAGCCACAAGTAGGGGACGGCAGTGTGCCTCTAGTCCCCGTTGCGACTGATCCGAAAGTGCTGTTACGTCTCCACGGGCGCAATGATAAAGGATGGGTCAATACAATGGGAGATAGTAAGGCATGGCGTAAAGTTCGCTATCTTTATGATTACAATGAAAAAGAGTTAGAGAGTATGAGTGAAATCGTTAAACATCTTGAGAAACAGACAGAAGAAGTATTTGTCATCTTTAATAATAACTCCGGCCAGCATGCCGCGAAAAACGCCAAACAATTTGCAGGATTACTCAACATAGAATACGGTCAGCCTCTCACCAAGCAAATGGATTTGTTTGAGGAGGATCACTAATGGAGTTTGTTGTACTTGCTTTCATTGGTTTAGCATCGGGTATTATCGGTTCGATTGCTGGCCTGGGTGGCGGAACAATTTTGGTTCCTGTCACATTATTTGTCGGATTAAATTTAGGAATGATACCTGATATTACACCACAAAGTGTAGTGGGCTTGTCGGTCATCATGATGATTGCGAACGGACTTGGATCGACACTGTCCTATATGAAAGTAAAGACAATTGATTATCGTAGTGCCATTTTATTTTTCGCTGCGAGTATACCTGGGATCGTACTCGGTGCGCTAGTCAATAAAAGCGTAAGTTTGTCTTCATTTAATTTATATTTTGGTATATTGCTCATTGTTTTATCTACACTGTTATTAACGAGGAAATATTTGAAACCGATTAGATGGTTTGTGGACAACGGAAAAAAGATCAAATTTACTGATCCCCAAGGTAAAACGCATATCTATGGATACCCAATTTGGTTTGCTATCCTATTGGCGTTGTTCATTGGATTTACATCGGGGTTATTCGGAATTGGTGGCGGTACGATGATCGTGCCGGCAATGATTTTACTCTTCTTGTTCCCGCCACATGTGGCTGTCGCGACATCCATGCTGATGGTATTTTTATCAGCAATCGTCAATTCGATTTCGCATATTTCACTCGGTCATGTGCCGTGGCTCTATACGATTCCTGTTGTGCCGGGAGCCTATTTCGGTGGAATGCTCGGAGCCTATTTAAATAGCAAAATGAAATCAGAGACATTAGTTTTAGTCATACGCATCATTTTACTCGTCTTTGGACTACATTCCATTTATGAGGGGATTTGGGGTTGACACATATGAAGGAAACAGTAGCGACGATTCATATTTATCATACGAATGACATCCATAGTCATTTCGAAAATTGGCCGCAAATTCATCACTTTCTTAAAAAGCGGAAGCAACTAGCGGAAGCCAATGGGGAGTCTTATTTTCTATTTGATATTGGAGACCATATTGATCGGTCACATCCGTTTACCGAAGGAACAGAAGGTAAAGGAAATATCGAATTATTAAACGACGCAGGATATGACGCAGTAACGATTGGCAATAATGAAGGAATCACCATGTCTAAGGAAGCGCTGAATAGATTATATGAAGACGCGCACTTTGATGTAATGCTCTGCAACTTGACTGAACTGGATGGTAAGCTGCCGTACTGGGCGAAAACGTCCAAGGTATTTGAGACTACAGAAGGTGTGCGCGTCGGTGTCATAGGTGCCACGGCGCCATACTACGCGTTTTATGAACAACTTGGCTGGAGCGTAGGCGAACCGCACACGGCGTTGCAGGAAATGGCACGCAACTTGCGTCCGCAATGCGATGTCATCGTTTGTCTTTCGCATTTAGGCATCAATGAAGACCGTCTTTTGGCTGCGCAATGTCCGGAAATCGATGTTATTTTAGGTGCACACACGCATCATTTATTACAACATGGTGAATGGATCGATGACACATTACTTGCGGCAGCAGAAAAGTTTGGTCATTATGTCGGTCATGTTCAAGTTGATGTAGACCGTATGACAGGTCAAGTCGTTCATATGAAAGCAGAGGTTTTTCCAACACAGATGATGGAAATGTCAGAAGCGGATATTGAACAAGTGAATAGCTTATTTGCTAAAGGAGAAGAGGCTCTAGAAGCTCCAGTATTTTATAATCCTGCACCATTATCACAGCGCTTAACAGGAGATAGTCCATTATCGTCGCTGTTTGGTCGCGCATTACTTACGTATCTCGATGCCGACTGTGCACTATTCAATGCAGGGATTTTCCTTGGTAGTTTAGGTAAAGGGTGGGTGACGAAAGGGGATTTGCATTCTTTATTGCCACACCCTATCAATCCTTGCCTTATCCATCTGGATGGTGCTGATTTGTTGACGATCTACGAGGAGTCACTTGATCCAAAGTGGACAGAACTTCCGATAAGAGGTTTAGGATTTCGTGGTACGCTGATGGGTAGCATGATACATGAACATTTATACCGCAACATGGACGGAAAATTATTTGCAGGCAATCGTTTGGTGGAGCCTGGTGAAATGTATACGTTGGCCACACTTGATATGTTCACGTTCGGCTTTTTCTATCCGTTATTAAAGGAAGCGAAAAAAGAATATATCATGCCAGAAATGATTCGCGATATTCTCGGTTGGTATGGAAGAAAATATTTCAATGAGCGCTAGTTATGTCCGCCTCTTATTTCGCATAATGTGAAGTAGGAGGCGTTTTCATGCGGTTTTATACGAATCAGAAACGACCAAAGAAATTTAATTATGGCAAAACTATACTGCGCTTTGTCATCCCGACTATTTTGGTGGGAGTGGCGATATTTTTCTATACGGTCAATAAACAGTTAACGCCAATCTATACACAATATGCCGAAGTGCAAACGCAGAAAATAGCTAGTCACGTTATCAGTCAAGCTATTAAAAATCGGTCCACGAGTGTCTACGATGTTAATGAAATTATCGAAAATATTCCCGATAATACGACAGATACGGTGACGACTAAATTTAACGCAGAAATCATCAGCCAAGTCATGTCAGAAATTCATCAACTCGTAGAAGATCATCTAGAGCGTGCTGAAGGCGGAGATTTGGATATGTTACCGCCACTCGGAGATCTCGAGTATAATCCAGATCGCATGCAAAAAGAACAAGGTATCGTGTTCTTCGTTCCACTTGGGCAAGCGACGAATATACCGCTAATCGGTAACTTGGGACCGAAAATCCCTATACGTTTTCATGTCGTGGGTGATGTACATGCGAACGTTGAAACAAATATACGGGAATTCGGCATTAACAATGCGTATGTAGAAGTGAATCTGATGTTGCAAGTGAATGTACAAATCATAGTTCCGCTAGCGACAAGTAAGAGTGTCGTAGAACAGGAAATTCCTATCGCAATGGGATTAATTAGAGGGAAAGTACCTCAAATCTATTCGAAAGGAGAGCAAACGCCAGCACAAATCGAAGTCCCACTTGAGAAGACGGAGTAAATGGGTGTTGTGAACAATGTCGATTATTGCTACACTAAGTATAGAAGAATATCGAGACTTACGTAGAGGCTGCATTGTTTATGAGTACCTGGCGAGAGAGTGACATCTATGACCGCGAGCGAAAGGAGGCAATGCCGAAGTTTGAGAAGAGTCAACTTCTCAAGTTGGGGTCATTTCGAAGAGGAATGACACTGTCATACAGCGATAAATGTATGGAGAGCTACAGTTGCCAATTGTACTGCGATTTATTCAATACTTTGCTTTGACCAATTGACTGGCCGACTCCTACACGTATGCTACTGCCTGTGGGGTTGGCTTTTTTATCGGGAAATTTTGGAATTACAAGATAGTATCTGCTTTCCACTCTTCGAAAGATCTTCTGCATTTCGATATCATCTAGCAACTAGAAAGAGGAGGAATTACAATGATCGGAACATGGGTCTCTATTTTGCCTCCTATTATCGCCATCGTGATGGTGTTAGTGACAAGGAGAGTATTATTATCATTAGGAGCGGGAATTGTTACAGCGGCTTTACTTTTAGCGAACTTTGCTCCATTTGAGACACTGAAAGGTATATGGAAGGCCATGACAGTTTCATTTTGGGATGGCGGGCTTAATACATACAATATATTTATTATGCTATTTCTATTATTACTAGGTGTCATTACGGCATTCGTCAGTCTATCCGGAGGAAGCGCCGCTTTTGCACGTTGGGCAGTTACTCGTATCCGTACAAAACGTGGAGCCAAGCTGTTGACGATGGGGCTTGGGATTGCAATTTTTGTGGATGACTATTTCAATGCTTTGGCAGTTGGACAAATTGCAAGACCAATTACAGATCAGCACAAAATCTCTCGTGCGAAATTGGCCTATTTCATCGACTCTACGTCGGCACCCATCTGTGTCGTGTCGCCCATCTCAAGCTGGGGCGCATTCTTGATTGGACAACTTGCGCTTATTTTAGGTACGACGGCAGCGGTGAGCTATTCACCATTAACTGCATTCGTTTTGATGGCACCGATGAACTTCTATGTCATTGCGACATTGTCCATGGTCTTCTTCTTTGCTTGGACGAATAATGACTTCTTTGAGATGAAGAAGCATGAAGATCGCGCCATGAACAAAGGTGAACTATATGACCCAAGTAAAGAAATCCCAGGTCAGTTGAAAGAAGAATTCCCTGAGCATACGCATGGAAAAGTTCGCGATTTGGTTGCGCCGATCTTGACGTTAATTGCGGTGACACTCGGCATGATGATTTTCACGGGCTATAAAGAAGCAGGCGTTTTCGATATTTGGGCAATATTTGAAAATACTGATGTACCGTTCTCTCTAGTAATTGGTGGTGTTACAGCTACTTTGCTAGCTATGTTGTTATATATTCTACAAATGAAAAAGAACGAAACTGCAAGTGTATCATGGATGGGCCGTGCATTGATTAGCGGAGTGAGAGCGATGATGCCTGCTATTCTTATTTTGATTTTCGCTTGGGGATTGACTGAACTAATCGCTTCCCTCGATACAGGTCTATTCCTTTCTACGATGGTAGAGCGTATGAATATTCCTGTCACTTTCCTTCCGGTATTGATCTTCGTATTAGCAGGATTAATGGCGTTCTCGACAGGCACTTCATGGGGTTCTTTCGGTATTTTGATGCCAATTGCGGGTACGATCATGGTCAATGCAGCACCTGAACTATTATTACCGGCATTGGCGGCAGTACTTGCAGGCGCGGTATTTGGTGATCACTGTTCACCGATTTCTGATACGACTATACTTTCTTCTACTGGAGCGGGTTGTAACCATATGGATCACGTATCCACACAGTTACCTTATGCGCTTGTCGCAGCTGGTGTAGCTGCAATTGGGTACATCGTTCTCGGAGTGACTGGTTCTGTCTGGATCGGTTTAGTAGCTGTTATTATTACTCTGATAGTTTTATTTACGTATTTGAGCACTAAAGGTAAGAAACGCTCAGAACAAATAGCATAGTTTCCCTTTTAGACTAAGAGTGATAATTACTTCATTCTTAGTCTAAATTTGTTTTGACATCTCTAATTGGGCTGTTTATACTAAATATACAGAACTAAAGTTGTCAGAATAAATTGAATGGTGAAAGTTTTGTAAAATAACAAAAGAGAGGTGAAGTTGTATGGAGAATCGTTCACAGTGGGGAACGAGAGCAGGTTTTATACTAGCTGCGGTGGGATCGGCTGTAGGACTCGGAAACATTTGGCGCTTTCCTTATGTCGCTTATGAAAATGGCGGCGGCGCATTTTTTATCCCGTACTTATTTGCACTTTTAACAGCTGGTATTCCGATTCTGATCATGGAATTCACGATTGGTCATAAATACCGTGGATCAGCCCCACTATCATTCTTCCGTTTGAATGGTAAAAAAGCTGAGTTTCTAGGTTGGTGGGGGATTTTTGTATCCTTCGTTATTTCTACCTATTATGCCGTAATCATTGCATGGGCCATGAAATATACCGTCTACTCATTTAGTTTATCGTGGGGAAAAGACCCGGAAGGATTCTTCTTTGGAGACGTTCTGAGCTTAGCCGATAACCCTGGGGAAGTTGGAGGACTCGTTGGAGGCGTAGTACTACCATTGCTCCTTGTCTGGGTGATTTGTTACATCATCTTAATTGGCGGCGTCAAGAAAGGGATTGAGTTGGCGAATCGGATATTTATTCCTGTTCTTTTCCTACTCTTCTTATTTGTCGTCATCCGTGCCATCACACTTGATGGAGCCATGATTGGACTGGATGCGTTCTTTAAACCAGATGTCGATAAGTTACTGAACCCCCGTGTATGGGTTGCAGCGTATGGACATATCTTCTTTAGTTTATCGATCGCGTTTGCAATTATGATCACGTATTCTAGTTATTTACCGAAGAAATCGGATATTACAAATAACGCCTTTATTACAGGTTTTGCTAACTCTTCTGTCGAGTTACTGGCAGGTATCGGAGTGTTCGCCGTACTAGGATTCATGGCAACAAATCAAGGAGTAGATGTAGCAGACGTAGCTACTGCAGGTGTAGGGCTTGCATTCGTCGTGTTCCCTGAAATTATTAATCAAATGCCAGGATTAAATGGCCTGTTCGGTGCATTCTTCTTCCTGTCACTGACACTTGCTGGTATCACATCACTCATCTCGATTTGTGAAACGTACATTGCAGGTATGTCAGATAAATTCAATATTTCAAGACGTCGCTCGGTGACGATCGGTATTGGACTTTCAGCAGTCATCTCCATGCTGTATGCAACGAACGGGGGGTTATACTTCCTAGACGTGGCAGATTACTTCATCAACCAATTTGGTATCGCGGTCATCGGTTTAGTGGAAGTTATCTTACTAGCTTGGGTGTTCAGAAAACTCGGATTGTTCGAACAGCATGCGAATGCAGTATCAGATATTCGTCTTGGCTGGTGGTGGAAAGTATCGTTATCATTCATCACACCGTTAGTATTGGGTACGATGTTATTCTTCCTGATTAAAGACAATATTGCAGAAAACTATGAAGGGTATCCTACATCGTTCTTATGGACGATTGGCTGGCCGGTAGCAATTGGGGCATTCGTGATGTCGATCGTTTTCACCTCATTAAAATGGAAAGACAACACAAGAATCGTATCAGATTATGAAGAAGATAAAGGAGGGCTATAAATGGATACAGGAATGAGCGGCTCTGCAATTCTCATGATGCTACTCGGTGTGACCATCATCTGGGGCGGTCTATTTATTAGCATCTTTTACGCTACGATCCTCAGTAAGTTTCGAAAGAAATTCAAAATCGAATAGTAAACGATGGACACTTGTAACCGGACATTTGGTTGCAAGTGTTTTTTGTTGTGAGTTGGCATGAGCTCCTTTCAGTTGTTTCACCAGTGGAGCTGTTCTAGCAGAATTCGTCTTTATAGTGCATATCAAATGCTGTCTATAATTGAAGGTTATCTGAATTTATGTTACATTGACATGAGTAGAATCTATCAACAGAATGGAGTCGGTAGCGTTGTCATGCAAACCTGAAACAGGAAGAAAATCTGAGCATGTTAGAAAGCCGGATTGGCTGAAAATTAAGCTAAACACCAATGAGAACTATACAGGTTTAAAGAAATTAATGCGCGAAAAAAACTTGAATACCGTATGTGAAGAAGCACGTTGTCCGAACATTCACGAGTGTTGGGGAGAGCGACGTACAGCTACTTTTATGATCTTAGGGGCTGTGTGTACACGGGCATGTCGTTTCTGTGCAGTTAAAACAGGTTTACCTAACGAACTTGACACCGCTGAACCGGAACGCGTAGCAGAATCAGTTGAATTGATGAATTTGAAACATGCCGTTGTCACAGCTGTAGCACGTGACGACTTGAAGGATGGAGGATCTGCGATTTTCGCGGAAACCATTCGTGCGATTCGCAGGAAAAATCCATTTACTTCTATTGAAGTACTGCCATCGGATATGGGTGGAGACATAGAAAACTTGCAACGTCTGATGGATGCAAAACCAGATATCCTCAATCATAATATCGAAACAGTACGCCGGTTAACTCCGAGAATTCGTGCACGTGCAACATATGATCGATCACTGGAATTACTTCAACGTGCAAAAAACATGTATCCTGAGATCCCGACGAAATCTTCCTTAATGGTAGGACTCGGAGAGACAGTGGAAGAAATTATTGAGACAATGGATGATCTTCGTGCACACAACGTAGATATCATGACAATTGGTCAATACTTGCAACCAACAAAAAAACACGCTAAAGTGGTAAAATATTATTCGCCTGATGAGTTTGGTGAATTGCGTAAAATCGCAATGTCTAAAGGGTTCTCTCATTGTGAGGCGGGGCCGCTTGTGCGTTCAAGTTACCACGCAGACGAGCAAGTTAATGCTTCGGCTAAAGAAAAACAGCGCCAAGGTGACGAACTGCTGAAACTTGAAGGACAAGCGAGCAGTTAAATGGAAGTGAAGCAGAGAATGGTTATTTTAGAGAATATGCAGTATGAAATTGCAGAAGAGTTTCGCGATGGGTTTAATGAAGAAGCCTTGAACGAACGCTTTAGCGAAGTACTGCTAAAGTATGACTTTATTTTGGGTGACTGGGGATATGGACAATTACGATTAAAAGGCTTTTTCGAAGACCGTAATTCCAAATCCACGTATGAAACGAAAATCAGCACTGTCCAAGATTATATTTATGAATACTGTAATTTCGGTTGTGCTTATTTTATCTTGAAAAAGATTGGGAAAGTAAAAGCAGAACAAACAGAAGTGGAAGCTGTAGCCGAAGCAGCACCTGAAACGGCATCTACTCCAAAAATAGAACAATAAAAAGGAAAGCTTCGGGCAAATTTGCTCGGAGCTTTCATTCGTTTTGCAATAAATATGGTAAGATAGAAGTATGAAGTATATGAGGAGGAAGAACATTATGTATTTTGTAGATCAAAATCAAATCAATAAAACGTTAGTGTATATGGAGCAGTTAATCGATATTTTTGAAAAGGAAACAAACTGGCTTCAAAGCGATATAAATAAGTTGGCTTTAGAACGAATTGCACATGGCTTGATTGAAGGAATCATTGACGTAGGAAATTCTATGATCGACGGATTCATCATGCGTGATCCTGGAAGTTACGACGATATTATCGATATTCTTGAAGATGAAAAAGTGATAAAATCTGAACAAGCTATTCCATTAAAAGCTTTTATTTCATTACGTCCAATGATTGTCCGCCAATTCGTGGAAGTCGATGCAGATAAAGTAGTCCTATCCATTCGAGAAACGCTTAATGAACTACAACAATTCCCAGGACAAGTTCGAGACTACTTAACGAATGAATTAGGTCCAGTTTCGGCGTTTCTTCCAACAGAATGATGGGCCAATATAACGCGTATTGCTTCGATTTGGATGGCACGATGTATCGCGGTAGTGAACCGATCCAAGAAGCTGTAGATTACGTTGCAGCATGCCAAGCTGAAGGTAAGGGGACGTATTTCATTACGAATAACGCTGCCTTGACACGCACTGCGCAACAGAAGAAACTAGCTGGTTTTGGAGTGAAAACAGAAACGGATTTCATCATAAATTCAGCTACCACACTGGCTCGTTATTGCAAACTGCATTATGATGGCGCCCACGTCATGATGATTGGTGAAGAAGGATTGCGTGAAGCGTTGGAACTTGAAAATATCACAATCACTACGACGAATCCTGATGTGGTGTTAATGGGACTCGATCGTCAGATTACATACGATAAACTTGCGGATGCTTGTCTGGCGATACGTAACGGTGCCCATTTCTTAGGTACCAATCAAGATATCAAATTCCCTACCGAAAAAGGACTAGTACCAGCTAACGGTTCTTTTCTAAAGTTGATGGAAGCGGCGACTGATACGAAGCCGCTTATCGTAGGAAAACCAGAGCCGCATATGCTGGAGTTCATCCGACAGCAAGGTGGGTACGAGAAAGAAGAAATGCTTCTGATCGGCGATAATTATGATACGGACATTATGGCGGGTATTCGCTATGGTATAGATACGGCGTATGTCGCAACCGGAGTCACACCTATGAAAGAAGTGTTAAAGAAGGCACAACAACCTACTTATTTGCTGCATTCACTTGCAGATTGGCTGAAGTAATTAAGAAGCGATCTAAGGAGCCGTACCGCTACGGCTTCTTGTGATGGCTTTTTTGTTGTAAATGTTCAATCTGAAACGCAAAAAAGATGCCTTAAAAGCGCAGTAGCTTCCAAGACATCCTGTTGACTTTATTTTTATTAAAAAAGTGGATTTTCTTCAATAAACTGATAAATTTGCTTCGTCAGTTCATCCGCAGTATCCGCTTCGACAAGTTCACCATTAACAATCGCGTACAACGTATCACTACACTTCGTACAATAGCTCAAACAGCCATATTCCAGTACGTCGATGTTTGGATCGCGCTCCAACGTTTCAAATACGGGGTAGGCTCCATTTGCCAAATTACTCATACAAAATTCCACGATGGGATTCATCTTTCTCACCTCGCCTACTAGAAATGGTACTCTTTTTTCTCAAAAGCGTCAATGAACATGACATATTGTGAAAGTTATCACAAACTGCTATAATAACAAATAGAGATGCACGAGAAAATAGACATAGAAGGAGAACATTATGAGAAAATTACTTTTACTAGGTGCCGGCTATGGTAATATGAGAATTTTATTGCGTTTGTTAAATAAAGAATTACCAAGCGATATTGAAATTACACTTGTCGATAGAACGTTATTTCATAGTTTGAAAACAGAATTTTATGCATTGGCAGCAGGAACCGTTTCTGACTCCGAAGTCCGCGTCGCCATTCCTATTCATGATCAATTGAAAGTAGTAGAAGGCGAGATTCAAGAAATTAAGCTCGAAGAAAAACAAGTGTTGTTGGCAAACGGACAAGCACTTGCATACGACGAATTAGTTATCGGACTAGGTAGTGAAGATAACTACCACAACGTGCCTGGGGCAGCTGAACATACGCTAAGTATCCAAACGATTGGGAAATCCCGTCGGACGTATCAAACGTTACTCGGATTAGGCGATGGCGCAACCGTAGGAATCGTGGGTGCGGGACTTAGCGGTATTGAATTAGCGAGTGAGTTACGTGAGAGTCGTCCCGATTTGAAAATTAAATTATTCGATCGTAGCCCGCGTATTTTGCGTGACTTCCCTGAACGATTGAGTAACTTCGTAAAAGGTTGGTTTGATGAGAACGAAGTAGAAGTCGTTGCGAATTCCAACATTACTAAAGTAGGCGAACATATTCTGTATAACCATGAAGATACAATTGATGTAGATGCAGTAGTTTGGACAGCTGGTATTAAGCCAGGCAAGGTGGTGGATGATTTAGTCATTCAGAAAGACCGTTCAGGCCGTATCGTACTCAATCAATATCACCAAGTTCCAAGTTACCGAAACGTTTACGTTGTCGGAGATATTGCCGCGCTCACACACGCACCAAGCGCTCAGTTGGCAGAAGTACAAGGAGAGCAAATCGTTCAAGTTTTACGCTCTACTTGGAAAGGTGAACCGTTGATGCCTGAAATGCCAGAGCTGAAACTAAAAGGCTTTATGGGTTCATTAGGAAAGAAGCAAGGATTTGCGTACTTAGCAGACCGTACCGTAACAGGAAGAATTGCACGTTTAATGAAATCTGGCTTGCTATGGATGTACAAATGGCACAACGGGTAACTCAACTATTTGCAAGTCACTTCCATGAAGTGGCTTTTTCTTTAGCCCTGATAGTGCATTTCATTAATTGGATACAAAAAAGAAGCGGTCAGTTCAATGTAGAACGACCACTTCAATGAATGTATTGTTCTCAATTAATACATCCAATTATCATTTTCTCTATTTATTGTGCTTGATAACCATGTGCTTCTAATGCGTTAAAAACGGGCTTCAGTTGAATATGACCTTCTCCAATCATTTCGTTATTAATCAGTACGAGTGGATAAAAATACTCGTCTTCACGAATTTTCTCGACAATTTCACGCTGCCTGGATTCTGCTAAATCTTGGTCGATATCAATATACGTAATAGTAAACGGTTGTTCAGGGTACTTTCTTGATATCGCTGCTTGTAGCCATTCATACGTATCTTTAGAAGATGGTGCATTTACACAGCTGGCACAGACGATTTCTGCACCATATACTTCGATTGTTACTGGGGATTGTGACATATTACTCAAACCTCCGATTCATTATTGGATTTTTTCTGCTTGGCAGTTTATAATAAGTATAAGGAAAGGAGAGTGTGATTACAATGACAACAGATATTAAATTATATGAGCCGGTAAAAGAAGTGCTAGATAAATTGCGCCCATTCCTCTTGCGAGACGGAGGGGACTGC
Organism: Sporosarcina sp. P25; assembly: GCF_002743235.1. Classification (NCBI taxonomy): domain Bacteria; kingdom Bacillati; phylum Bacillota; class Bacilli; order Caryophanales; family Caryophanaceae; genus Sporosarcina; species Sporosarcina sp. P25. The sequence goes on along the minus strand of NZ_PDYV01000020.1, from coordinate 27,567 downwards.
GAACTAGTGGATATCGATGAAGGTATAGTGAAACTTCGCCTTTTAGGAGCATGCGGAACTTGCCCTAGTTCGACAATTACATTAAAAGCGGGTATTGAACGTGCATTACTTGAAGAAGTACCAGGCGTAGTAGAAGTAGAACAGGTTTTTTAATTTCATTAAATAAAAAAGCCGTGCAATGAAGTATGACCTTCTTTGCACGGTTTTACTTATTCAGCTCGTTTTATGTGCGGGTTCTTCATCACGGATTTCTTGCCATCGATCTTTCGCCATTTGGATTATTGTAGGTTCGGTCGATTTTTTTTGCGTTTCAATTACACGTGAGAAGTTTCGTATGGCTTCTTCACGATCATGGATGCGCCAAGATAATTCTGCAATTATATATTGCACACGAGTTTCAGACATTTGTGTTCCCATATAATCACCTTCAGAAAATGCTTTTATGTACAGGTCACGTGATATTTCCAGATAACGCATTTCTTTCTGACGGTTTTCATCATTACGATAAATCCAGGCTATACGCAACATCATTCCTGCCATCGTTAAATGCTTTTCTTTTTTAAAGTGGGCATTTAAATACGCTAATTTATAGGCTTCAATCGCTTGCCCTTTCGTCCGTTCGCCACCAAATGAGCGACTATGCCATTTGGCTGTTATATTTTTGGCGATTATTTCTTTTGTGCCGGGCGCAAAGTACGGAACGAAATCATCAGTAAATGCAAAACCGCAAGTCGGACAAACGGCAACATTATAAAAAATAGGATTAACTTCCTTGTTCATATAAATAGGTCTAAAATCGCTATCATGATCAACTACTCTTACTTGGCGAGAACGAATTTTAGTAGTAGGGAAATGCTCTTTACACAGTAAGCACTGCATCTTCTTCTCATAAAATGGGCTGATTTCCACTAGTATCATTCCTTTCTTTCCTAAGTCTTATTATACATTAAAATAGACCTAGTAGGGGGACTATTTGTTTGCATTGTGATGAAAAAGATTGATATGATAAAAAGAAAACGTGGAAAGTGAGTGGTATGAATGACGAATACAGTAGAGATTACAGAAGCAGCAGCATTTCACGTGAAGAAAATGATGACTCATAATGAAGAAGAAGGATCGTTCTTGCGCGTTTCCGTTAATGGCGGAGGTTGTAGCGGGTTAACATATGGTCTTGGTTTTGCCCAAGAGAAAGAAGACGATGACCTTTCTTATACAGCGCATGGCATCCCTGTAGTGATTAAAGAAGAGGATGCAGCTATTCTTGTAGGTACAAAAGTGGATTATAAAGAATCACTAATGGGTGGTGGCTTTACCATCGATAATCCGAATGCCATTGCAAATTGTGGTTGTGGTACTTCATTTAGAACAGCTAAAAAAGCTGGCACACCGGCAGATTGCGAATAAATTAAAACATATCAGTCGAGCAGGATTTGATGGAATTATAAAAATGATATACTACTAGTCTAAATTGATTATTTGCACAATAATAATTCTGTTGAAATACATGCTCAAAAGGTCTACTATAAGTAATGAAAGTAAGATTCTATATTATCAAACTAAATGCCGACACTGCAAAACCAATTAAGATTGATTTTACACGTACTCGGCGTTTAAGAAACTAAAAGGTGGTTCGATTTACGTGAAAAGACCAACAATCTTAGTATTGGGTGCAGGTTATGGCGGTTTAATGACTGTTGTGAATTTACAAAAGTCATTAGGTACAGATGAAGCAGATATCGTTCTGATCAACAAAAATGACTATCACTATGAATCTACATGGTTGCATGAAGCGGCAGCTGGAACATTATCTCCAGAACAAGTTCGCTATGATATTTCAAGCGTAATCAATAGCAATAAAGTAAAGTTCATCGAAGCAGAAGTTACTGGCATCGATGTGGCGACGAAAAACGTAAAGACGAACCTCGGTTCTCACACATATGACTACTTAGTAATCGGCCTTGGTTTCGAAGGCGAAACTTTCGGAATTCCAGGTTTGGACAAGTATGCACTGTCTATTGCCAATGTCAATGCAGCTCGTCATATTCGTGATCATATGGAATATCAATTCGCTACATGGTCTACTGAAGAAGTAAAAGATGATAGCCGTTTGACTATCATCGTAGGTGGAGCTGGTTTCACAGGAATTGAGTATCTTGGTGAACTAGGAAACCGTGTACCTGAATTATGTGAAGAATATGATGTGCCAGCCAAAAAGGTGCGCATTCTCTGTGTAGAAGCTGCGCCAATGGTATTGCCTGGTTTCGATCCGGAACTTGTGGAATATGCAGTGCGTCAATTAGGCGCAAAAGGTGTAGAATTCTCTATCGGTACACCGGTTGTAGAAGCAACTCCTGAAGGCGTGAAGATTAAAAAAGGCGAAGATGAGTTTGAATTCATCAAAGCGGGAACAGTCGTATGGGCTGCCGGTGTTCGTGGTAACCATTTGATCGAAGAATCGGGTATAGAAAACATGCGTGCTCGCGTGAAAGTTGAAAAAGATATGCGTGCGCCAGGATTCGACGATGTATTTGTAGTAGGTGACTGTGCATTGATGATCAACGAAGCGATTAATCGTCCGTATCCACCAACTGCACAAATCGCTATGCAACAAGGCGAAATAATTGCTAACAATATCATCGCATTGATGAAAGGAAACCTAACTAAAGAATTCGTACCGGATTTAAAAGGTAGCGTGTGTTCTCTAGGTGATTCTGATGCGATTGGTGTAGTATTCGATAAAAAAGTGACGGGTACGAAAGCGTCATTCATGAAGAAAATGATCGATAATCGTGCGCTATTCATGATCGGCGGTCTAGGATTAACGATTAAAAAAGGTAAATTCAACGTTCTCAAATGAATATCGAAAAGCACTCGCATCAGCGAGTGCTTTTTGTATGCATTAAAATAGACAACAAGTCAACCGTGAAAGCAGTCGAAGTAGAGAAAAACATCTGTCAAATTTTAATAATTCATGACATCTGAAAAGAACGTTCTGTGTACACTGTCTCATTCTGTTGAAAGCCATCGCTTCATCCTGTAAAATGTTGAAGTGATGAACTGGAGGTTAGCAAGCATGCAAACTATATCCATAGCACAAGTGATGCTATCGATCTTGATATTTATTGTGATGTTTTTCGGTATCGGTTTTTTATTAAATATGCTGTTACGTATGACGTGGCTTATGGCTATCATTTATCCGATTATCGTGATTTTTATTATTGATGATGTATCGATGTATGAATACATTACGAAGCCTGGTTTTGCTTTTAGTGAGCTAGGGGCGAATATTATGTCGCTGCATGCCGTAGATATCGTGATTTTGGCGAGCGGTATGGTCGGTGCGATTATCGCAGGTTTCGTGATGAAGGTTTTACGCAAAATGGGTTATCAGATGTTCTAATGCTTTTGCTAGGTATGGACATGAAAAAACGGAGCTGGACAGGAAGTCGTGAATTACGACATCTTGTGACAGTTCCGTTTTTTCCGTTGCTTTAGAGATAAAAAGAGTAGAGAAGAAGGGCGCCGTTGATCGACGCTTCAGGCGAATGCTTTCACTTACGATCAACTCGTATATGTTTCTAAATAGAGTGACGTATAAAATACTTCCAACTATAAAACATGAGTCGTCCGCAAGCCCCGTAATGGCTGCGACGTTACAAGATAACGGTATACGTAATGATCGAGATGAGGATACCTGTTAGCGCTCCAAAGAATACTTCGTTTGGTTTGTGACCGAGTAAAGTTTTGAGTTCTTGAATTTTGGCGTCATTGTCTTTCTTCGGCCAGTCTTTCAAGTCACTGACGAATATTTGGAAGTCGGAGCGCATTTGGTTGATGATGACGGCTTGTTGTCCGGCTTGGTAGCGGATGCCGGTTGCATCGAACATAACAATGACTGCGAATATAGCGGATATGGCGAATAGTGGTGAATCTAGGCCCGCTTCGAATGCGATGGCAGTTGTGAGTGCGGTGACTGCTGCTGAGTGAGAACTCGGCATGCCGCCTGTGGAAGTCATGAGTCCGAAATCGAGTTTACGCGTTAATAAAAAATGAATAGGAATTTTTACAAATTGGGCAAAAAAGATGGCGAATAGCGCTGCGAGGAGCGGTATATTTTCAAAAATAGCCAAGTGGTTCCACTCCTTTACTGTCGGTAGTTTAGCAATTAGTATAACATAATTTGGATCTACTCGTTGTATTCAACCAACAATACTTGCCGTTGCTAGTGCTAATCAGACTAGTTTATACTAGTATGGGGAAAGCGTAAAGAAAAGGGGAGGAACCACACATGATAAACGTAGAAACAGCATCCGCAATCGATCAGACAGAAGTAGAAGTACTTATTATAGGCATACCAGATCATCCAGAGAACGTAGAAGGCTTCGATTTGTTCGTTGAATCTTTCCATCCTCTTTTGCCGGATTGGATTAAATCACAGGACGTTCAACAGAAGTTTAAGACGATTACCAAAATGCCTGCACTATCCAAGCAACGTTACGACCGCGTGTACTTTGTAGGCGTCGGCAATCAGAAGCGACTGACAGAACAGCCACTGCGTGAATTATTCGCTGAGGTAGGTAAACAACTAAACCAAGACCGTGTGCGCACTGTAGGCGTCTGGATAGCGCCGTTCTGCAATGAAGAGATAAATAGTGAGGACGTAGCTTTCCTAGCCTCTGAGGGTATCGGAATGGGCTCATACACATATGAGGGATTCAAGACGTCATCCAATGAAGTAGATATCTCCCTAACTACGGTTACATTTATTACAACGGAAGATGAAGAGCGTGTTACTGCTGCAGGAGAAGTGGGCATGATCTCCGCACATGCGGTGAACGAAGCTAGGACGCTAGTCAATGTACCACCCAATTTGTTGACACCAACTAAGATGGCGGAATACGCACAAGAATTAGCGGAAAGCTATGACTTGGAAATAGATATACTGGGTAAAGCCGAAATGGAAGAGCTTGGTATGGGAGCGATTCTTGCGGTCAATCAAGGTTCAGTAGAAGAACCGAAACTCATTGTTCTCAAGTATCAAGCGACGGAACAGTGGGAAGATGTCGTGGGTTTAGTCGGTAAAGGTATCACGTATGACACGGGTGGCTATTCATTGAAGCCTAAAGACGGCATGGTTGGCATGAAAGGTGATATGGGTGGCGCAGCGGCTGTACTCGGCGCTATGGCGATCATTGGGGAATCACGACCGAAGAAAAATGTGATGGCGGTCATTGCTTCTTCCGATAACATGATTTCAGGTGAAGCGTTCAAGCCGGATGATGTCATCACATCATTAAGCGGTAAGACAATTGAAGTGTTGAATACAGATGCGGAAGGCCGTTTAGTGCTGGCTGATGCAGTGACCTATGCGAAGCAAGCGGGCGCTGAGTATTTGATTGATGTAGCGACACTAACGGGCGGTGTTATTGTAGCACTCGGTAATGATAAAACGGGCACACTGACCAACGATGACGCATTCTATAAAAAATTTCAAGAAGCAGCAGATGAAACAGGGGAATTCATTTGGCAACTGCCATTGACTGAGAGTGATCGTAAGCGGATTCGCAAAAGTGATGTCGCCGATGTAAATAACTCACCAGGACGAGATGGCCATATGATCTTCGGAGGCGGCTTTGTCGGAGAATTTGTTGGAGATACACCATGGATTCATTTAGACATTGCAGGTACGTCTGACGCGGCCAGTCCACATGCGCTCGGTCCGAAAGGTGCGACGGGCGTTATGGTCCGTACATTGGCGACCTTTGTGGAGCGCTTGGCTGCTGAAACAGAACAACAAGAATAATTTGATATAGGCGCTTTCCTCACTCCTTCTTCCCGGTTGGTCATAGGATAGAGGGAAAGGGGGAGCTTGGATGACAAGACATAATTATAGAGGTGGATACGGTGGCGGTCGTGGTCATCATGGTGGCGGCTATGGCGGCGGATTTGGTGGTTTCGGCGGATTCGGGGGTCCTTTCCTAGGTGGTTTAGTTGGCGGATTTTTAGGTAATGCTATTTCCCCGGGCTATGGTTACGGTGGAGGATATTATCCACCTTACTACAACAGCTATCCATACTATCCGCAACCGTATTACCCTTATTATCCATACTATTAAAAAAACACACCGAGATGACTATTTGTCATCCGGTGTGTTTTTATTTGATTCTTTGCGATGTTCTATTACAGCTTCTTTTAGATCATCACCAATTGTCAATTTGGTAGGTTCTACACCCGACATATAAGCAGCACGTGTCATTAAGTGACCACCAATTGGAGAAGTGATGAATAAGAAGGCGATACCGAGCAGTAGCTGAATACTAAAGTGGCCTTCATTCCACCAAAAGTGGAGGAAAACTCCGAGCAATAAACTCATGACCCCAAGTGTAGCACTCTTTGAAGCAGCATGTGCGCGTGTATAGACATCCGGAAGCCGTAAGATTCCAATGACTGTGACGATCGTAAAAACAATCCCCGCTGTAACGAGTAACACAATAATAATATCAGCGATCAGATCCACGTTCGATAATCTCTCCTCTCTCAATGAATTTTGAGAAGGACACTGTGCCGATAAACGACATAATGGCGATCAATAGAATGGCATCGATGAAGAATGGTGTGTCGAACAAGATGGAAAACAGTGCAATTGCCGATATGAGCATGACACCGATCGCATCGAGAGCGACTAAACGATCCGGCACGGAAGGACCTTTCCATACACGATATAATAATCCGAGCATAGACAGGATGACTAGCACGAGACAGACAGAATAAAATATAATCATCCTCGGCTCACCTCCATAATGGCTTTCTCGAATGTGTTTTTAATAGAATCGATTGCTTCATCCACATCGTCTACATCAATCGCATGGATATACAACGTACGCTGATCATCTGAAACATGAACGACGACCGTACCAGGTGTCAACGTAATTAAACTAGATAACAACGTAATTTCCCAATCTTTTTCAAGTTCTGTTGGCATAGCGAAGAACATCGGTCGCATAGTCGATAAATCCGGCTTGATCACTAGTAACAACACGGAAATATTCGACATGATCAGTTCTTTTAGGAAAATCGCTGTCAGTTTTAGTGCGGACCAGATTCGCCAAATGTACAAGCGTCCACTGAAATAACGGCGTGTCATGATGATCATCAACAGCCCAATAAGATATCCGATGATGAACGTAGAAGGTGTCAATGAACTTGACATGAACATCCAAACGACTGCAATGAAGAAATTTAATAGTATCTGAAAAGCCATTGACCTCTACTCCTTTAACACCGCATTTATATAGATGGATGGATCTGTTAAGACATCAGCAGCATCCGTCATATATGGCATAAGCCACTCCGCACCCACACCGTACGCTACCGTAATGAGTACCAACATAATAGCTGGGAACATCATATGCCGATACGTGCGCTGATCGCGAACAGGCAGCTCGTTCTTCTGAGTACCCCAAAATGCATAAATGAAAATCCGAATGACAGACAGTAGTACCACTAGGCTAGAGGCCAAAATAATGATACTACCGATTACATGATCCGCTTCAAACGCACCTTTTGTGATGAGTACTTTCCCGATAAATCCACTCAACGGAGGGATACCAGCCAGACCGAACGCAGCGATTAAATACGTCCAACCAAGCGTTCCATGCGTTTTAATTAAACCACCCATTTCCCGCAAGTTTGAAGTGCCGGTTACGTAAATGATGATACCGATCAAGACAAACAGTGCACCTTTGATCAACATATCATGAATCAAATAGTAAACTGCACCTTCAAGTCCAGATGTGTTCATTTGAGCTACACCGAACAAGATGACACCTACTGCAATGATGATATTGTAAATGATAATTTGTTTTAAATCGAAATACGCAAGAGCGCCGATACAACCTGCAATGATAGTTAGTAACGAGAGAACCATCAGAAACTGATGCGTGAATCCAATGTCATGCACGAAAAACAACGTATAGGTACGCGTAATCGCATAGACACCTACTTTAGTCAATAAAGCACCGAATAATGCGAGGACTGGTATCGGTGGTGCAGCGTACGAATTGGGTAACCAGAAATACAAGGGAAAGATTGCCCCTTTAATTCCGAAGACGATCAAAAACAAAATCGCGATGACAGAAATAATTCCTGGTTGATTGATCTCGGCGATCTTCACCGAAATATCCGCCATATTCAATGTGCCGATGATAGAGTACAAATACGCTACCGCAATGACAAAGATGGCAGATGAAATGACGTTCACCAATATGTATTTGATAGATTCACGAAGCTGCCGTTTCTCGCCGCCAAGCACAATGAGCAAATACGACGCGATCAGTAGCACTTCGAAAAATACGAACATATTGAAAATATCGCCTGTTGTAAAGGCACCATTGATCCCTGTAATCATGAACAGAATCGCAGGATAGTAGAAAAATCGTTCTCTTTCTACACCAATGGATGAAAAGCTATAGATGACGACAAAGAATGTGATGATAATCGTCGTCGTGACGAGCATGGCGGAGAACATGTCCGACACCATCGTAATCCCGAATGGTGCAGGCCAGCTTCCGAGTGTCACGGTTTGGATTCCTTCTGTCTTCACTGTCGCGATAAGCCAAAAAGAAGCAACTAGACTGAGAGCCAATCCGATCAGTGTCAAAACTCTCTGGACGACCACCTGCTCTTTGAAAAACAATAAGATCATCGCGAAAAAGAAAGGAATAATGATCGGAAATAAAAGAAGATTAATCATGTTCATCATTCCCTCTCAATTCATTCATATTATCTGTTTGGTGTACAGCATACATCCGATATGCCATGACAAGCATGACCGCCGTCACACCAAAACTGATGACGATCGCAGTTAAGATTAATGCTTGAGGCAGGGGATCTGCAAAGTCCGTCACACCATCGATTAGAACAGGAGGCGCTGAGCCACCAAGTCCACCCATCGTAAGAATGAGTAAGTGCGCTCCGTGACTGAGCAAACCAGTGCCTAAAATTACTTTCAGTAAACTCCTCGATAAAATTAAATAGACGGCTGCCGTAAATAATATACCGATGAGAATCGCAAGAATAAACTCCATCAGTCATCGCCTCCAATCGATTGAATAATCGTGATGGCGGAACCGACGACCACTAAGTAAACGCCACTATCGAACAACATCGCTGTGTGAAGGGACGTGTGACCAAACAGTGGTAAGTCAAAGTCACTGAATGCATGCGTGAAGAATGGCACATTAAAGAAAATCGAGCCCGCTGCTGTACCTAATGCAAGCAATAATCCAATCGCAGTCATTACTGTAAAGTTAAACGGTAGAATCTGTTGAATCGTCCGTAAATCGAATGCCAATAATAACAGTACAATCGCTCCTGTCGTCAACAAGCCACCGACGAATCCTCCCCCTGGTGCATAGTGACCCGCGAAAAAGATGTGTATGGAGAACAAGAAGATGATGAAAAACACTACTTTAGCTGTGGTTTGTAAAATAACATCATTTGTTTTCATCAGTCGGCTCCTTTCTCGATACACGCAAACGAATCATACCAAGTACCGCGATCCCTGCAATAGCGAGTACTGCGATCTCAAATAATGTATCAAATCCACGGTAATCTACAAGAATGACGTTGACGATATTTCCGCCAGCTGCTTCTGTCTTGACCGTATCTTTATAGTATTGAGAAATCGAAGGGATCATTTTTTGTGAGTGGCTGGATAGGGCAACCAATGTCACCATCACACCGACACTCAATGAAACAATCAAATTGACCATTTTATTGCGTTTCGTTTCCCCATGCGTACTAAGTGCCGGCAAATGCTTGAATGCCAGCAAGAACAATGCAACGGATACGGTCTCGATGACAAGTTGTGTCAGTGCTAAATCAGGCGCTTTAAAGATGACGAAGAATAACGCGACGGAATACCCGACGCCGCCGAGCGCGATGATTGCAGCAAGACGTGACTTCGCAAATACAACAAATCCGACAGATAAAATCAACACGATGGCATTCAGTGATCCGTATAATGTGATTGCTGCGAAGCTGTTCATATCGAGAACGAATGCGTCCTTAAGGAACAAAATCGCGATGATTGTAACAGACATAAAGGCAAACATATACAATAAGTATGTCCGGATCTTGCCTGTCATATAAAGACGAGAAACCCGATTCAATCCTTTTTCACTTCCGCGCATAATCGCATCATAACCTTCATTCAGCGATAGCTTATCAGGCTGGATACGATAAAGCGGTTGCCATTTCGGAATGGTTAGATAGAGTAACGTACCGAATACAACTACACCGATAGTCAGCCATAAGCCGGCAGCTCCAAAACCATGCCATGCTTTGACATGAATATCGATAGCGGACGGATTGGCGTACAATGTCGGTTGAATCGCCATGACAGCCGGTTTAATAATCCACTTTCCGATGACATTCGGAATGAAGAACACCAGAATAACAATGGATGCCAAAATGATAGGCGAAATTAACATACCGATCGGTGCTTCATGCGGTTGTTTCGGCAATTGGTCAAACTTCTTCTGTCCAATAAATGTTTTCAAAACGAAATACATACTGTACGTAAACGTAAATACACTAGCAATCCAAGCGACGATTGGGAACATAATCCCCCATGTATCGAAGTTGAATAACTCAAAGTGTCGAAGCGCTACCATAGATTCCAAGAACATTTCTTTACTTAAGAATCCACTGAATGGAGGCAAACCGGCCATAGATAATGAACCGATCGCTGCCACGGTAAAGCTGATCGGCATCACGCTCATTAATCCGCCAAGCTTACGAATATCCCTGGTACCGGTTTCATGATCAATAATCCCGGCGATCATGAAGAGCCCACCTTTAAATGCCGCGTGGTTAATCAAGTGGAAGATGGCCGCATACGTCGCGAAGCTAAACATGGCTGCGGTCGCATGATACGAAATGGCACCTGCTCCAAGTAAAGACATGATTAAACCAAGTTGACTGACTGTTGAAAATGCTAAAATCGCTTTCAAATCCGTTTGCTTTACTGCGAAGAATGAACCCCAGAACAGCGTTAGCAATCCGATTCCTGTAACGAGCCAAATCCAAGTGGACGCCGAGCCGAAAATCGGTGTAAATCGTGCGACCAAATAAATACCCGCCTTCACCATTGTGGCAGAGTGTAAATACGCACTAACTGGTGTGGGCGCTTCCATTGCATCCGGTAACCAGATATAGAATGGAAATTGTGCCGACTTCGTAAAAGCACCAAGCAAAAGTAAAACTAATGCCAGAGTAAAGTACGGTTGACTCACTAGGTCAGGAGCTTGGGCAATTAATTCCCGTACAGAGAACGTTTCCCCCATGATGCTGAGTAAAATGAATGCCCCGAGCATCATTAGCCCACCAAACACCGTAATCATCATCGATTTCAATGCGCCAAATCGTGACTTGTCCTTCGTATACCAAAAGCCAATCAATAAGAAGGACGAAATGGACGTTAACTCCCAGAACAAATAGAGTGTCATCGTGTTGTCAGATTGCACAACTCCGAGCATAGCGGTCATGAAAATCAGTAAGTAGACATAAAAACTACCAAGATCTTCTTTCTCCCTATCCATGTAAAACACAGAGTACAATACAACTAACGAGCCGATTCCGGTGATCAATAGCGTGAATAATAAACTAAGACCATCTATGTATGAAGTAAACGCAATTCCAAGTGAAGGAATCCATTTCAATTCAGAAATAGCATGACCACCATCCATAACTAACGGCAAAAAACTAGCGTAATAGCCAAATAACACAAGAGGTACTACTAACACAAACCAACCCGTATGTATTCCTTTAATTTTCTTATAAATAAAAGGAACAAGTACCGCGAAGATTACAGGTAAAAAAATCAATAACACGAATTCCAAAAGAATCCTCCTTCCAACCATGTTCTTCACCTATTCAAATTCCCGAGGCATAAGCGTGGGCGTATTTGTTAGTATAGCGTAAAACATTTCAAATTGCATAGACGACAGTTGACCAATTATTGCTTTATTCGACTTCCTTCTTATATTATTAGAAGGGGAAAAAATATTTTTTGGGGGTATTATGAAAAATCCATATTTGTTCAGCTATTTACCATTTGTCTCCATCTTACTATTCAGTTTGACCTTTGGTGTCTATAGTGTAGGAGAGACGCTGATCCTCTTTAAGGAAATCGGTCTCTATCAAGGCATGAGGGAGTTCTTATCAGACCTTCAATTACGCATTTTTTTACTGACCATGTATGCATTAGTATTCTTTATGTTATTTGCAGCTTTAAAACTAATTGCGGTCACCATTCATGAAACGGCCTTATTATTTTTCCTGAAAGAAGAAGCGGATGCCTCGTATAGCGCTTCGAAATCAGGTGTCATCATTTATTTTATCGGCGCACTTGCATCGGTAATAGGTATTCAATCATGGAAGATGCTAGCATTGATCTTCTTTATCACTACTTTTGTCTACTTTATTTACGTAGTCTACAAATTAAGTCCATTTATGCCATTGACGCACACAGTCGGTTTGATATTCTTTCAAATTATCATCTGGAGTGTCTTAGTGGCGGGACTGGTGTACATCATTTTCCGTCTTTACAATGGGCTGCTCGCTAGCATTCCGTTAGCCAATCCAGTGAAATAAATTGAAAAGCCTTGCGGATCCGACCTAACGGATCGTGCAAGGCTTTTATGGTCGCATCGTCGAGGAAAATGCACGCAGATGAATTTTTTGATCACGCAGACGTGGGATGGGGGTTGGTCTGTCGTAACCGATCCAGACAGCCGACGTATAGTGGTCATTCATGCCGATTGTCCACAAGTCTTTAAACGAATCAGTTGTCCCTGTTTTCGCTCCAGTATAGCTCGTTGTATAAGCAATACCTTTGCCTGTCCCGTTCACAACAACTTCTTTCATCAAGGAGCGGATGCTATTGACTGTGGAAGGGGACCAAACCGCTTTTGACGTATCTTTCCATTTATATAATACCTCGCCTTTATGATCTTTTACTGAGCGAATCGCATGAGGAGTCAAATATGTCCCATCGATAAAGCTCGTAGTCGCACCGGCAAGCTCTAATGGCGTGACGCCGTTGGAGAATCCGCCAAGTGCTGCAGGATAGGAACGGTCAGCTGCAACGATGTGCTGAAAATGAAAAGGCGCTATATGCGAGAAAGCCTCGTCTATTCCAACTCGTTGCAATAAACGTACAGCCGTCGAGTTATAACTATTCCGGAAGGCTTCTCGTACTGTAGTCGTGCCAAACTGATAGTGGCCGAAGTTTTTCGGACAATAACCACCAATACAAATATCACTACTGTTGACAGGCGTATCCGCGTGATACGGTCCACTTTCGAAAAACGGTGCATAGACAAGCAATGGTTTGATTACTGACCCTGGTTGCCGAACGGCTTGATAAGCTCGGTTGAAATCTGTTTTTTTATAGCCTGAACCTGCATACAGACTGATAATCTCACGCATCTCATTGTCGATAACAGCAGCTCCAGCCTGCACACCGTTCGTTCCAATAAGTGCATTCAATCGATTTTCATCATGCTGTTGCTTATTTTGATCAAGTGCCGTATCAATTGTCACGCCTTTGCCGATTACTTCTCGCGTCCGTCGATTGATTTCATTTTGCCAGCGTTGACGTTCTTCTGGTGTTTTGGCTTTACTCAATGACACATCGAGTCCTTCCGTCTGCGCTATGAGCTCTTTCAACTCTTCTAATACATATGAACTGTACATGGGGTAACGCTGTTCTTTTTTCTTAACGTTTAATTGAATGGGCATGTTACTATACTCTTCAAATTGCTCTTGCGAAATCACTTGCTGATTGAGCATAACTTGAAGAAGTCGTATTTGACGTTCTTTCGTTTGATCAAAATGCTTGAGTGGGTTATAAAGCGACGGATTATTTGGAATAGCAGCCAAAAATGCGATTTCCGCTTCATGTAATTTTTCAAGTGGACGGCTGAAGTAGTAGCTTGCCGCGCCACCAATTCCGTACACTTGATTGCCGAAATACATTTCATTCAAATACATTTCTAGGATTTCATCTTTTGTCGATTGTTTCTCCAACTCTGCTGCAAAGAAGAGCTCTTTAAACTTTCGTTCATACGTTTTCTCTGTCGATAAATAGCGCATTCGCACGACTTGCTGTGTAATGGTCGAAGCGCCTTGCTGTTTTTCGTCTGCCGCTGCATTGATCGTGAAAGCTCGAATAATCGCGGCGATATCATAGCCGCGATGCTCATAAAACGTCCGGTCTTCACTTTTCAAAAACAACTGTCGCGTGAAAAACGTTATATCTTGCAAATGGATCGGCTGCCGCCATTCAATATATTCTTCCGCAAATAGTGTACCGTTCCGGTCTTTCATTTGAATAGGGGACACCATGGCAGGCACATCCAACTGCACTGCGTCACGAATGGAGGCGTGCAATGCTTCCGTCTGCACGGTTTCTGCGTAGATTTGATTTTGGATAAATAATAATAGCGGTACGCAAGCAAGCGTAATCACTAATCCAACCGTTTGTTTCAACTGACTAGCCTCCTGTACATTCTTATAGCTATAGAAAAATATAACATAACATGGCAACTGCCGTCTGAATCAATAGGGAATAAAAAAGCCACACAACCGATAGACGGTTGTGTGGCTAAATTCACGTGTGTTCATTCGCTTCATCTTGCCGGTCTTCTAGGAAATGTTCGAAATCTTGTGTAGGCCGTCGTACCGCCATGGATAGGAACAGATAACCGACAATGAATAAGATACCCGTCACGATGAATACTGCAGGAATCCCAATATATCCACTGACAATTCCGCCAAACATCGGTCCGATAATATTGCCGAGGAAACGGAAGCTGGTGTTATACCCCATGACTTCACCTTGAACTTCCAGTGGGGCCTCACGACGAACAAGCGCTGTCGTAAGAGGAATCATACCGCCTGTTGAGATACCAAATAAGAACCGCAACAATACAAGTTGCCAAAGTGACGTAACGAACGCCTGCGGAATAATGAAGATGAATGACATGATGAGCAGAATACCAAGAATTTTTTCATAGCCGATATCGTCGCCTACCTTCCCCCAATACCTAGCGAATAGTAAATTACCCAAGCCTGTTGCACTGAACGTCAACCCTGCTAGGAACGCTACATTGGATGCGGCATGAGTCAAATCCGCTACATAAAGTGATAGCAACGGCTGAATACTAAAATTCCCGACTTGAATCAGCGTTGTAACGACCATCACGTTGAACATCAAACGGTGTTTGAACAATCCACCCAAAATGACTGTCCGCGAATACTTCACTACTTTCCGCACTTTAACACGCGCTTCCTCTTTGATTCCAAATAGCACAAGCAACGTCGCCATGACAACGGAAACGGACGTAATGATGAAAGCATACTCAAAACCGAACGTATCGGCCATTAGACCGCCGAGAACGGGGCCAAATAACATTCCCGCAACACCGCCCATTTGCAACGTCCCAAGCATCTTGCCAGCTTCCTCGCGAGGTGTTTGAGAAGAAATGAAAGCTAATGAAGTCGGTAAGAAACCGGTAACCAACCCCATCAGTAGTCTCAAGACAAAAAAGGTTTCTACGGAATTGACAAAGCCCATTAAAAAGACCGAAATCGTAATCCCGAAACCATTAATGAGCAAGATGGGCTTAAAGCCGAAACGATCTGCAAAACGTCCCCAAATAGGTGACATGATCAGCGCGGTAATAAACGTAGCACCAAAAATCAATCCTGCCCACTTCTGGACATACGCGTCAGAATAATCTCCAAACGTTTCAATGTATAACGACAGGAACGGCATAATCATCGTCATCGTCCCCGCTACAAGAAAGTTCGTGACCCAGATGATAATGAAATTTTTCTTATGTCGACTCAACGTTGAACCGCCTTCCTCCTGTAAAGCTTCGATGGTATTAAGTATAAAACAATTCGGTAGCCGAAGAAAATATAGTGCTTACATCAAAAGTGAGAGCGAATGGGGAATACTGATCTTGTTATGGGATGTATATTGGCTGTTTGGATTCATGAGAAGTAGTAAAGCGGAGTGCTATGAGCGGTTATAGCTTGTCATAGAGCGATGTGATGTAAAGTATGAGCGGTAACGGACCGATATAGAGCGGTTGGAGGTGGCCATAGAGCGGTTACACATGAACTATGAGCAGTACTACAAAATAATGAGCGAACTCGCATTTCCCTAGGAGTCATCAAGGTTGTCCACTTTTAATATTGTGCTTTCTCTTAGCAAAATAAACTTTGTCAACTAACTGTCACAGTTACAATTATCGAATTTTCCCACCATATATGATAGACTGATTTCATGTAGAAAATACGCATCAAAATGAACGAGCACGCAAATTTGAGGAGGAATATCATGTATTCACAATTATCGACTGAAGTAGCAGAAAACGAAGCACTAGTAACGATGAACACCACAATGGGGCCAATCAAAATAAAGCTTTTTAAAGAGCAAGTTCCAAAAACAGTTGAAAACTTCTTGACGCACGCAGAAAATGGCTACTATGACGGTATTATTTTCCACCGCGTTATTCCTGAGTTCATGATCCAAGGTGGAGATCCAACTGGAACAGGAATGGGCGGAGAGAGTATCTACGGCAACACATTCCAAGATGAGTTTACGATGGATCTATTCAACTTGCGTGGCGCACTATCTATGGCGAATGCTGGACCAAACACTAACGGTAGCCAGTTCTTCATCGTACAAGCATCATCACTAGCAGGCGCTTCAGCATCACAATTGAAAAAGGGCGGATGGCCTGAAGAAATTGCAGATGCATATGAAGAAAACGGTGGAACGCCACACTTAGATCAAAAGCACACTGTATTTGGTCAAGTGTTAGAAGGAATGGACGTTGTCGACAAAATTGCCAATGCTAAAGCTAACCGCGATAATAAGCCAAAAGAAGAAATTAAAATTGAATCAATCGAAATTATCCAAAAGTAAGCAGATTTGATTCGTAGGGGGAAACTCGCATGGACTTCGTTCTATTAATGCCGTTTCTTTATTTTCCTGAAGATAAATCAGAATACATCCCGGCAGCGATTTCTTTCGTCATCTTCATGACGCTAATGCTGTTCGTATTTCGTTGGGTTATTAAGAAATCCAAACGGCAGGAAGAAGAAACGAGAGAGCTGGAACAACGTATTTTAAAAGAACGACAACAACTTAAAAATCAAGAACATCCCATCGATTGATCGGGATGTTCTTTTTACATCACGATACCTCGTAAACTGCCAAAATATCTCTAACTGTTTTCTTACTAGCTGTTGTGCTATCATTAAAAGAAAATACAAATCAGGTGACGAATCATGCAAACCAGTGAAATGAATAAAAAAGCAGTCTCACTTCTTAAACAATGGGATCCATTCCAAGAAGGGGAATATGCATATAATGTGGAAATCACTGAAATAGTGAAGGAACTTCATTGTGTAGATCATCCAGCAGACTTGGCTAAGTATATTCGTGATGTCTATGAGCACACCCATGAAATTTGGATACCTTTAGAGAATTGTATGGACATATCCTATAAATTGATTGCTGTTAAATATGAAGCCAAATCCATCGTTCAATATTAACTATTCGACGCCATCTTTTCGGATGGCTCTTTTTTGTTCAAAACTTTGAAATATGGTATACTATGAAACGGCCTTAGTGGCAGACTAGATACTATTTTAGATTGGGAGCTGTTTTGCATGTCTCACAAATTTGCAGTAGGAGATGAGCTGACCGGAAAAGTTACCGGGATACAGCCGTACGGTGCGTTTGTGGCGCTGGATGCTTCAACGCAAGGTTTAGTGCACATCTCTGAAATCACGTACGGATTCGTCAAAGATATTAACGAGTTTTTGGAAGTTGGGCAAGAAGTTCACGTCAAAGTATTGGATGTGGATGAAGGAGCTAGTAAAATTAGTTTGTCGATCCGTGCATTACAGGAGCCACCAAGTTCTTACCTGAATCACTCCCGTTCTCGTCAATCATTACAAGAACGCGTAGATCAGCAAGACGCGGATGGCTTTAATTCACTGAAAGATAAACTACAGGGCTGGATTGAACAATCCGGACGTTAATAAAAGGACTGACGTAGAAGTACATACAACTTCTACGTCAGTCCTTTTTGTTTTTGAAATCTTGACTACTTCTCTATTCCTTCAGTTTCCTCAAACGATACTGCAAGTTTTGTCTGCTCATACCGAGTGAGCTGGCGGTTTTTGTAATATTATGATCATGTAGCTCCATTGCCTTTTGAAGATAATACTTCTCGGCTTCTCGTAAATACTGATCAAAAGGTAGTAGTTTCGAACCGCTCTGCACGATAAAATCTCTTGGTTGTGAAGCGTCATTTGCTATAGACTCCACCTTCATCTTAAATTGCAGAGGCAACATATCGAAAATCAGCGTATTTTCTGTTGTGCGCATGGATGAAACTTCGTCGAGAAGTAGCTCGAGCTCTCGCAAATTCCCTGGCCAGCCGTATACAACAAGTGATTCCTTCACTTTGTCATCAATCTTCGTCAAACCTGTTCCTAGCGACTCTATTCTACTCTTTAAATACGATTCAGCGAAAGGGATAATATCTTCCGGTCGCTTCCGAAGAGGCGGAATCCTAATAGCGAAAGACGCGAAAAAGTAATAAAGCTCTTTTAGCAATGTGCCCGATGCGATCAGCTCAACTGGATCGTCTCCAATACTTGCAATGAATTGATGTCTGGATGTTTTCTGCAAGACATATAGCAATGCTTGTTGTAAAGAGATCGATAAACTATCGATACGTTCGCAAAATAACGTCATAGGCGATTGCTGTTGCAGTGTTTCTTCGAGTTGTTGGATGATGTCTGTATCAGCATGTAAACAATGGAAAGTGTGGAAAACCCGCTTGTTTCCCACAGACCCGTAGTGAATAGCTTCGGCGAGATAGTCCTTCCCCACACCTGTTTCTCCGATCAATAATACTGGCAAGCCAGCCGCTGCTGCTTTTTCAGCGGTGGAAATGACCGATTTCATAACGGATGAATGGGCAGTAATTTGATTAAATGTAATCGGTCCGCGATTTTTACGTAAAGGTTGTAAAACGAATTTTTCCAATGCCGTAATATCTTGAGCGAACTCAATCGCACCGATTAAGTCTTGTTGTTCATAAATAGGGTACGTGTCATTCATTGTCGTGATTTCTACTTTATTCGCATTCCAGTATCTCTGCTTAACGCGTAATTGAGGTTCTCCACTTTGCAATACTTTCAATAACGTACTCTCATTTTTCTCAAAGTTAAAAAGCTCCAAAATAGAATGGTCTTTTATATCTTCGAGATTTAATCCTTCGATATCCTTCATTTTGCGATTATAGATAATAGTCCTTCCTGTATGATCTACAGCGTGTATCCCGATATTTGCATGATCCACTGCAAACTGATTGCATATATTCAATAAATTTTCGTATATGTTCATGTGAAACACCTTCCTAACATAAGTACATATCGTATTTTAGTTGCTAAGTTAGTAGAATTTAAAAATAATTACAACAAAACACTTGCAATATGCAATGTTTTCTTGCATCATTATAAATGTAAACGCTATCAAACGCAAATAAATTTTGCGTTCTACTTATAAAGGAGGATTTGATTCCAAATGATTCCATACAAACACGAACCATTCACAGATTTTACAGTGGAAGAAAACCGCAAAGCGTATGAAGAAGGATTAAAACTCGTAGAAAGTTATCTAGGACAAGATTATCCGCTAATTATCGGCGGTGAACGCATAATGACAGATAAGAAGTTAGCATCCACTAACCCTTCTGATAAAAAAGAGGTCATCGGTAATGTCTCTCAAGCTAGTCGCGATTTAGCAGAGCAAGCGATGAATACCGCGAAAGAAGCTTTCGAAACGTGGAGAAAAGTCAAGCCTGAATTTCGTGCTGACGTATTATTCAAGGCAGCTGCCATCGTCAGACGTCGCAAGTTTGAGTTTTCTGCACTGCTTACAAAAGAAGCAGGGAAGCCTTGGAATGAAGCGGATGCAGATGTCGCTGAAGGTATCGACTTTATGGAATATTACGCTCGACAGATGCTTACTTTAAAAGATGGTATGCATGTGGAGAGCAGACCAGGTGAGTATAACCGATTCGATTACGTACCACTTGGTGTAGGAGTAGTCATTTCACCATGGAATTTCGCATTTGCGATCATGGCAGGCACAACAGTAGGTGCACTTGTAACAGGAAACACCGTGCTGTTGAAGCCGGCTTCCACAACAACAGTCGTTGCATATAAGTTTATTGAAGTACTGGAAGAAGCGGGAATGCCAGCTGGTGTTGTCAACTTCATTCCAGGATCAGGTTCTGAGATTGGTGACTACTTGGTCGACCACAAAGACACTCGTTTCGTTTCATTCACAGGTTCACGCGAAGTAGGTACACGAATTTTCGAACGCGCAGCGAAAGTACATGACGGTCAAATTTGGTTGAAACGTGTGATTGCGGAGATGGGTGGTAAAGATACGATTGTTGTCGATAATGAAGCTGATTTGGAACTGGCAGCGCAATCTATCGTTTCTTCATCATTTGGATTCAGTGGCCAAAAGTGTTCTGCATGTTCCCGTGCAATCATTCATGAGGATGTCTACGATGAAGTAGTGAAGCGCGTAGAAGAAATCACGAAGGCGTATAACTGGGGTGATCCAATCGATGGAAACAACACAGCCGGTCCAGTTATTGATCAGGCGGCATTCGATAAAATCATGGAGTATATTGAAATCGGCAAGCAAGAGGGACGTCTCATTGCAGGCGGAACGGGCGACGATTCAAAAGGGTATTTCATAGCACCCACCGTATTTGCTGACGTGGATCCGAATGCGCGTATTTCTCAAGAGGAAATCTTCGGTCCTGTTGTCGCGCTCTCAAAAGCCTCATCATTTACAGAAGCGATTGAATTTGCAAACGATACAGACTACGGTCTAACAGGTGCAGTCATCACGAAAAACCGCCACCATATTGAGCAAGCTCGTGAAGACTTCCACGTAGGAAATCTATATTTCAACAGAGGTTGTACAGGCGCCATTGTTGGATACCAGCCATTTGGTGGGTTCAATATGTCGGGTACTGACTCAAAAGCTGGCGGACCTGATTACTTGCAGTTGCATATGCAAGGGAAAACTACTTCGGAAATGCTGTAAATCGTTGAAGTGAATTTGAA
The DNA here is from genome assembly GCF_002743235.1 of Sporosarcina sp. P25. Lineage (NCBI taxonomy): Bacteria > Bacillati > Bacillota > Bacilli > Caryophanales > Caryophanaceae > Sporosarcina > Sporosarcina sp. P25. The sequence goes on along the minus strand of NZ_PDYV01000020.1, from coordinate 6,317 downwards.
GGGGTGAACCGATATGACGAAAACGACTACTGTTATTGAACAAACAAAAAAGTACGGTGCAAATAACTATAATCCGCTGCCGATTGTAATTTCTGAAGCGGAAGGTGTATGGGTTAAAGATCCTGAAGGGAATAAATATATGGATATGTTGGCTGCCTATTCCGCACTCAACCAAGGACATCGTCATCCGAAAATTATTCAAGCGCTGAAAGACCAAGCAGATCGTGTTACGTTAACTTCACGTGCTTTCCATAATGATCAATTGGGTCCGTGGTATGAAAAGATGGCGGCGCTTTCAGGTAAAAATATGGTATTGCCTATGAACACTGGCGCAGAGGCAGTGGAGACTGCTTTAAAAGCAGCGAGACGCTGGGCGTATGATGTGAAAGGTGTAGCAGGCAACCATGCGGAAATTATTGCGTGTGTAGGGAATTTCCATGGCCGTACACTGGGAGCGGTTTCATTGTCATCCGATGCTGAATATAAAAAAGGATTCGGTCCCTTGCTACCGGGTATCAAGTTAGTAGAGTACGGGGATATCGATGCATTGAAAGCGGCTATTACTTCCAATACGGCTGCTTTCTTGATTGAGCCGATCCAAGGAGAAGCGGGAATCATTATTCCACCTGAAGGATTCATGAAAGAAGCTTCGGATTTATGTAAAAAAGAGAACATCCTCTTTATTGCAGATGAAATCCAAGCTGGACTCTGTCGTACAGGTGAAATGTTTGCCTGTAACTATGATGGTGTCGCGCCGGATATGTATATCCTTGGTAAAGCACTTGGCGGAGGCGTGTTCCCGATTTCCTGTGTACTTGCGAATGATGACATCTTAGGTGTATTCAATCCAGGATCTCATGGATCTACATTTGGCGGAAACCCTATGGCTTGTGCAGTATCCTTGGCAGCAATTGAAGTGTTGGAAGATGAGGGGCTCGCGAAACAATCCAAAGAACTAGGAAACTATTTCATGGATGAGCTAAAGAAACTCTCTCATCCTGCAATTAAAGAAGTACGTGGACGCGGGTTATTTATTGGAATGGAATTAACGGAACCAGCACGCCCATATTGTGAGGAACTAAAAGAGCTCGGTTTATTATGTAAAGAAACACATGATACAGTAATTCGTTTCGCGCCACCATTGATTATTACGAAAGATGAGTTAGATTGGGCATTGGGAAAAATTCGCACAGTATTTAACAAGTGAGTAATATGCTGCCACTAAAATTCCGTTGCACAAAAAATTCGCAAAAAATTTGGAATCGATGTGTGGATGTTTGACTATGCTCGTGTTATAATGTGTCCGTGAAAGACAATAACAAACAAAGAGGCGAGCCATACAATGACAGAAAACCTGAATCTATTTACGTCTACACAAGTTGTTATAAAAGATGCACTTGAAAAGCTAGGCTATGATGAAGGAATGTATGAACTATTGAAAGAACCACTTCTTATGGTAGAGGTGCGTATACCTATCCGTATGGATGATGGTAAAGTAAAAGTGTTCACTGGGTACCGCGGACAACATAATGATGCCGTGGGACCAACAAAAGGTGGAATTCGTTTCCATCCTAACGTAAGCGCTGATGAAGTGAAGGCGCTTTCTATGTGGATGACGCTGAAAGCGGGAATTGTAGACTTGCCATACGGCGGTGCTAAAGGCGGTATCATATGTGATCCGCGAGAAATGTCGATGGGTGAATTAGAACGTCTGAGTCGTGGCTATGTGCGTGCGCTTAGTCAGGTAATGGGACCTGCAAAGGATATTCCTGCTCCGGACGTCTTTACGAATTCACAAATCATGGCATGGATGATGGATGAATATAGTAAAATTGATGAATTTAACTCACCTGGTTTCATTACAGGCAAGCCGGTCGTGCTTGGCGGTTCACATGGCCGCGAGCGCGCAACAGCTGAAGGGGTTACCATCATTATTAATGAAGCGGCAAAACGCCGTAATATTGATATGAAGGGTGCGCGTGTTATCATTCAAGGATTCGGTAACGCGGGTAGCTTCCTATCTAAGTTTTTACATGATTCAGGCGCGAAAGTAATCGGTATTTCCGATGCGTACGGTGCATTGTATGATCCGGATGGTTTGGATATCGACTATCTACTTGATCGTCGTGACAGCTTTGGAACAGTCACTACACTATTCGACAATACGCTAACAAATGCGGAACTACTCGAAATGGAATGTGATATTCTAGTTCCAGCTGCAATCGAAAATCAAATTACAGAAAAGAATGCTCATAATATTAAAGCGAACATCGTAGTCGAAGCGGCTAACGGTCCAACTACTTCGGAAGCGACAAAAATCTTGACAGATCGCGGTATTCTACTAGTGCCAGACGTATTGGCGAGCGCTGGTGGCGTAACTGTATCGTATTTCGAATGGGTTCAGAATAATATGGGGTATTACTGGTCTGAAGAAGAAGTACGTGAAAAAATGACAGCGAAGATGGTTCAAGCATTTGAAAATGTTTATAACATCGCAACTACACGTAATATCGATATGCGTTTAGCAGCATATATGGTTGGTGCACGTAAAACAGCGGAAGCAAGCCGTTTCCGTGGCTGGGTATAAAAATGGTAAAAGGCATCTCCTCGAGTGTGAGGAGATGCCTTTTATATGTGTTTAATAGGTGATGCAGATTGGATCTCTTCGGTAGATTTCGGTTCCTCTTCTCTGCGCCAATACGTAAAAAGAACTTGTAATGCCATAAGACCGGACAATCCGATGACGATATAAAGAAAGCGTGCTAATGGCTGATAGGCCCCTTCTGTTAGTTGGGCGATGACATCAAAACGAAAAATCCCGACTACGCCCCAGTTTAATGCGCCAATTAACGCAATCGCTAGCGTGACTTTTTGCAATGTCTCCATTTTATCTCCTCCTATGAAAAGTATATCCTGTTTTTAGAACACTATACTTGCATCGTTCATACATCTTTTTCATAATAGGGAATGAGAAGAAGGAGGCGTACGATGTGGATAATTTTATTTTCAATAATCCGACCAAATTATTATTTGGTAAAGATCAACTGAAACATTTACCTGAAGAACTGGAAAGATACGGTAAAAAGGTACTTCTCGTATATGGTGGCGGCAGTATTAAGCGTAATGGCCTGTATGATGAGATCATGACATTATTGAACGACAATGATTTTGAAGTAGTAGATATGCCGGGCGTGGAACCGAATCCTCGACTGTCAACAGCTAAAAGAGGCGCAGAACTGTGTAAAGAACATAATATAGATGTAATTATCGCAGCAGGCGGAGGATCTGTAATTGACTGTACTAAGTTAATTGCTTCTGCAGCAAAATACGATGGTGATCCATGGGACTTCGTAACAGGCAAAGCAACACCTAAAGAAGCACTGCCATTTGGTACAGTGCTGACGCTTACTGCGACTAGTTCAGAAATGAATGCAGGTTCTGTTATTACCAATGAAGACACACAGGAGAAATATGGCTGGGGTGGACCGCTAAGCTATCCAAAGTTCTCTATATTGGATCCTAAATACACATTGTCAGTACCGCTAGATCAAACAGTCAACGGTATTGTCGATACGATGTCCCACATTTTCGAGCAATACTTCCATACTGCAAACAATGCTTCGTTCCAGGATGAAATATGTGAAGCGGCATTGCGTTCCGTTATGAAGACTGGAGAGCAACTCGTGAAAGATCCTGAGAACACAGAGCTTCGCGAATCTATGATGTTTGCGGGTGTTTGGGGATTGAATGGTTTCTTATCGATGGGTACAAAAGGGGACTGGGGTACGCATACTATCGAACACGCCGTATCTGCTGTCTACGATATACCTCACGCCGGTGGTTTAGCGATTTTATTCCCGCACTGGATGAAGCAAACATTCCCGAAAAATCCACAACGCTTTGTACAGCTGGCTGTTAATGTATTCGGAGTAGATTCAGCTGATAAGACGGATGAAGAGATTGCAATGGAAGGAATCGACCGTTTAAGTGCTTATTGGAAGAAGATCGGCGCACCTGTCACGTTAGCAGATTATGATATTGATGACTCTAAATTGGAGTTAATGGCAGAAAAAGCTGCTGTAAATGGACCGGTTGGTAGATTTGCTCAATTATCCAAAGATGAAGTTCACACTTTATTGAAGGCTAGTTTGTAATTTCTGTAGTTATTTGTCAACAAAATAAAGAGACAGAAAGCATAGCCTGATAAGAGTTTGCTTTCAGTTCAAAACGCCAAGTCACGTCGACTTGGCGTTTTATTATGGATAAATAACGAGTTCTACCGATTCTACATAGGAAAGTGTAGTGAGTTCTATATAAAGTGAAGAAGTAGATTTTTTTGGATGTGCCATAAGTTTGAAATGTAATTCGTGATGGTATTGATGTTCAGGTGTCTGAAATTGTCTGATACGCATATGGTCAATTTCCATATGTTCTTCACTCAAGTATCGTACGAGGTCGTCAATTTTAGATTTTTGCGTAATAATGATCGTACAATTTGCTTCTTTAGTACGCAATCGCTTAGGACCAAATCTGCCTAATAATGGTGCTACTAACTCGATAACGATCATTACACTAACTACAGTGAACAATGCTTCGATATAAAAACCTGCACCTACCGCAATACCAATTCCCGCTGCGCCCCAAATCATGGCAGCCGTAGTGAGCCCTGTGATATTATCATTATCCCTACGCAATATAGCCCCAGCACCTAGGAATCCAATACCACTGACAATTTGTGCGGATAGCCGTAAAGGGTCCATTGTGATATTAATATCATTACGAGCGGGGACTAAATAAGCAGCTTCCATTGAGATAATTGTCAACAAACAACTGAAGGTAGCAATGACTGCACTTGTTTTCAGACCAATAGGCTTTTTTTTGATTTCCCGCTCTACACCTATAATAATACTTAGTACTAGGGCAATACTAATTTTAATTAGTGCTTCTCCATTAAATGAATCAGCAAGTAACGTTAACATAAATTATCCCCCTTCACTTACAAAATAGGAAGATTACCTATATACTCTCCTTTATACGGCAATCGACTCGTACATGCCTCTTCTTCTATTGTAATGGGAAGAGAGATAGAAAGAGAAGTGATATTTTGAATAAACCGTCAATTCATCCCTACATACCCATTGCGATTGGTGTCCTTACAGTTGGACTGTCCGCAATCTTTGTAAAACTGGCTACAGCAGATGCAGGAGTCATCGCCTTTTATCGTATGTTTTTTTCAGCTGTTATTATGCTTCCGTTATTTTTACTTTCCTATCGTAGCGAACTTAAGTCATTAACAAAAAGAGATTGGCTGTTTACCGCAAGTTCAGGAATATTTCTGGCAGTTCATTTTATACTGTGGTTCGAATCTTTAAATTACACGTCGGTTGCCAGCTCAACTGTTTTAGTCACGTTACAACCAATTTTTGCTTTAGCGGGTACTGCATTGTTCTTTAAAGAAATCATTACAGGGAAAATGCTGACTGCTGTTCTCATTGCATTAACAGGAAGCTTCATTATTAGTTGGGGAGATTTTCAAGTAAGTGGGGCAGCGTTATTTGGGGATTTACTTGCATTACTCGCTTGTGCATTTGTCACAGCGTATTTATTAATCGGTCAGAGCGTGCGTAAAAGAATATCGCTCGTGACGTACACCTTTCTTGTTTACTCTGTAAGTTCGATTGCACTGTTTTTCTATATACTTATCATGCAAGAGCCTTTCTTCGGGTACCCCACTGCAGATTGGGGATGGTTTTTAGCTCTAGCAATTTTACCAAATCTGTTGGGACACACGTTATTTAACTGGGCGATCAAATGGGTGAGTACAAATGTAGTATCAATCGCCACTCTATTTGAACCAGTACTGGCTTCAATCGCCGCATACTTTGTATTACATGAAAAAATAACTACTCTTCAATTAGGAGGCGCAATCGTTGTCCTGACAGGGATTTTGCTGTTTGTCGTTGATGTAAAAGCAATAAATAAAAAAACTTTTACGAAAAACACTTGATTTCTCTATACGATCTATTGTATATTAGTTCTTGTCGCTTCGGACGTAATCGAAAACAACATAAAAAACTTTTTTAAAAAAGTTGTTGACTTCGACAAATACCGAGTGTAAGATAGAGAAGTCGCTTTTATACGACTAACAAACACGAACCTTGAAAACTGAACAGCGAAACGTTAACGAAATACAGTTTATGCATCTAACGATGACATAAACAAAATGAGTATCTTAATTGATGCCAGCAAATGAAACTCGAGCTAATCGATTTTTCATCTACTGGGTGTCGAGTTGTAGTGAAGTGCTAGGAAGTGAT
>NZ_PDYV01000019.1:0-60141 GCF_002743235.1 Sporosarcina sp. P25 | reverse complement strand
CGTGCTTGTTCTTTTAAGGTAAACAATCGTTCAGTCACATTCATCCGCTCCCACATCTTTTTATTCATTATAAACAAAAGTACCCTATAGGATAGACTTTTTTCAAAGTGTCTATCTTATAGGGTACATTTTACAAAACGAGGGGGTATTTTTATGAATCTCGGGAATGAATATTTGATGATTATACAAGAAAGATTTCAAAGCGTTAAACATCTTGGAGATCAAACAATAAGCCAATTATCAGAGATAGATATACACTGGAAATTAAATGATGCATCAAATAGTATCGCTATTATTGTAAAGCATCTAAGTGGCAATATGGTATCTAGATGGTCTGATTTTTTGACAACAGATGGGGAGAAACCTTCTAGACATCGTGATCAGGAATTTGAGGATGACATTGCTTCAAAGTGGGAAATGATAACTATATGGAATAACGGTTGGAATACTCTTTTTGGTACATTGAATGGATTAGAATGCCAAGATTTGTTAAAAAATGTAACCATTCGGGGTGAGAAACACACTGTACTAGAAGCAATCGAACGACAAATGGCACATTATGCTTATCATGTTGGTCAAATTGTTTATATTGGAAAAGAGATAAAAGATGGGGACTGGGAAACTCTTAGCATCCCAAAAGGAAAGTCAGAGGAGTATTTACATCGGAAATTTAAAAAACATCAATCTTAAAACTTAAGCACTTTGTTCTGATAATGATTCATACTAAGGAAAACCATCTAAAGCTTTCGGGCAATGCCCATTCTGCACTAGATGATTTTTTGTAGAAACTATTATTTTTTGTTCTCTGAATCAATTTCACTAAAAATGAATACAGAATTAGGATAAGAATGAATAAAATGATCGGTGTTAACATATCCACTTTCCCTTTGGATTCTTGCGTTTGATACTGTTTTTCTTCGCAGTATGGGCAAGTCTATGTTTCGAGCGTGCTATAAGTTTAAATCTATATAGTTGAAAAGGGTTTTAGTGGACACTGTAGGTCGGTTCTTACAATTGTATTGCAGGCTGAAAAACCGACGACTGCATCTGGTGACCAGTCCTGATCTATGATTTTTCCACACGCGAAATCAAAAAACACTCACGACAAGCAACTAACTTTTCGCGCGCATTGGAGTCGATTACGTTCATATATAGCCTGTCCCGTTTCAGCGAAATAGGCTGTATAGGGTGTGCGTCCAGTTTGAAGTTGGGTCGTGGTTACACGCTCTAATTCATTAGCAATGGTTTGATGAACGCGTCCTATGCGTCTATCGATCTCTCGGTTGGAATGTCTTTCCTTGTGAAGCGCCTCGATTTGACCGCGTTCAAAAGGTGACAAGTGTTTATCTTTACGGTCTTGTATAGTATTCTCAAGTTGTGCCACTATAACACTCCCTCTCATTGTTTGTTTCGCAATTTCAATGATACACGAAATTTTATAGTGGCATTATTTTATTTGAACTTAGGGGGCTAACTTGGTTGTAGAATTGGCCAATTATTAAAAAGCAGTAAACTTAACCAAGCCACTACAAAATAAAATAAGTTCTTTTTCAAGATTCCTAATAATTGTAGAAAACAGAAGTGAGCGGCTTGAAATGGGAGTAGATATTTTAAATATTTGGTTTAGAAAAACCACCTATTACTAGGCGTTCTTTTAATCCTTTAATCTCATCAGAAGTATACCCCAATTCCGCCATTACTTCTTCTGTATGCTCACCTAACAACGGGGGATACCTTGTTAAAGTTGCAGGAGTGTCTGAAAGCTTAACAGGAAATCCTGGTATTTTTAAATTATTTACTATAGGATGCTCAACATCCAATACCATTTCTCTTGCTTTAACCTGGGGATGTTCAAGGACTTGATCTAAAGTATGGATTGGTCCACATGGAACTCCCACTGCTTCTAGTTTCTTAATTATCTCCTCGTTCGTTAATTTTGATAACCTTTCACTGATAATTGGAATCAAATCGTTTCTATTATCTACTCTATCGCTATTTTTTTTATATTTGTGATTATTATATAGATCTGTCCACCCCAAAGAATCACAACATTTCGCCCATTGACCATCATTCCCAACAGCTAAAATAATATCTTGATCCTTGGTTTTAAAAGATTGATAGGGAACAATAGATGGATGACTAGATCCCATACGTCCTGCTGGTTTTCCTGTGGCGAAAAAGCCAGTTGCCATATGATTTAAAAGTGAGATTTGACCATCTAACAAACTTACATCAATAAACTGGCCTTTATCTGTCTGGCCCCGAGCCAAAAGAGCAGTCAAAATACCATAAGCCGCGAACATTCCTGTCGTCAAGTCCACAATCGCCATTCCAGCTTTAGCGGGTGGCCGATCAGCATCTCCAGTAATACTCATTAAACCACCGAAACCTTGCAGAAGTAAATCATACCCCGCTTTACTTTTTTCTGGACCCGTACGACCAAAACCTGATATTGAGCAGTATACTAGACGGGGGTTAATTCTTTTAATCTCTTCATAGCCAAATCCTAACTGATCCAGGGCACCCGTACGGAAATTCTCAAGTAGAACATCAGCTTCTTCTACAAGTTTATAAATAATCTCTTTGCCTTCGGGCGATTTCAAATCAATTGTAATACTTCTTTTGTTACGATTTGTAGATAGAAAGTAACAACTTTCCCCATTCCATGTTGGGGGCGTAAAATATCTTGATTCATCTCCCTTTCCTGGTTGTTCCACTTTTATGATATCTGCACCCATGTCTCCAAGCAACATACTACAATATGGCCCCGCCAAAGTTCTGGATAAATCAAGAACTTTAATTCCATTCAATGCTTGTTTCATCAAAATCCAACTCCTTTAATTGCTATTTTGATATTATATCGCTTGAAATATTGTTTGTATCACTTTACTTTTTTATGAAAATTAAGCATTAATATCTACATAAAATAAAAAACAATAGGGTAAAAGATCAGATTCATCTCGCGTTAATCATTAACTGTCTAACTTTATGCAACACTAATGGCTTCTTATGTCCTTATGAGATTTCTTCCTCGAACTAAGCATCTAACAACACTATCTCCAGTTCCAATAAGATCTTTTATAATAAAGACTGCAATCAATACGATTTCCTTTTATATAGCGTTGCAACCAAGATAAAAGCACACCAAACACTCAGTTTCAGCCAAAACCCCTTATGAAAAATTTTGAAAGTGCACATAATAAGACCTTTTTGTAAATAAAGGTCTACCTATCAGGGATAAAATGATTATTGCCACTGGATTTTACCACCCATATCATTCCTTTCCTACCGAACACCCAGGAACTTATTACGCTTTAGTATTGTATGGAAACAAACTGTCGGAACGCTTGTCAGTTTGGGAATAAAACAGTTTTTAAAAGTAAAGATTGCAAAACATTATGCGTTGATAACCACTTGACACGGAGCCACTAAGGAATTAAGTTCCAAGCCGGGTAACCAAGCAATACGTGACCGGTTTGCCCGGCAAAAATTATCACCTCGCCTCCCCTTGTAAAGTGGAAAAATAATATTCTTTCATTTTGCACTATACATCGCCAATAAAAAAGTTCTTCACTCATTCGTGCTTTTTGAATTTTAACTATGGTCAAATCATGTTCGCTTCTATATAAAACACAATAGAGTCGGTTTTCCTCAAATAAGCGTAAAATCCATGGAATAGATCAATCTCCGGTGATGGAGGTTTCAAAGTAGAATAAAGGAATGCTCCTTACTAATAAAGGAAGAATGTGATGGGAACGATTGTTAACTTTTCTTCAGAAATGAAAACAGCAACCCTTGATACGTTAATCGTACGAAGGAGATGCTGTATTTTGACATGTATTGTTTGGATAGGGCTCTATAGTTGATAACTGATATACCTTGCTATAATATTACTTAAACGATTTCCTACTTTATTAATTTATTCCACATGCTTCTGCTATTACTTCCATTAAATGAAGTCCTTGCATTTTATTCTTACTGCCACTACGTTCAATTCCTAAACGCATTTGTAATAAACACCCCGGGTTTGTGGTAACAATTGTACTTGCTTCAGTTTTTATTACGTGTAACATTTTCTCATCTAGTATTTCCATCGATTCTTCAAAGTGCAGTAAATTATATATTCCACCGGATGCACAACATAAATGACTGTTTTTTAGTTCTACAAATGTGGCTCCTGGAATTGACTTTAATAATTTTCTAGGTGGATCAATGACTCCTTGAACATTTCGTAAATGGCAAGAATCTTGATAGGTGATAACACCTCTCCATTCTTTTTCATATGGAATTTCGTCAATTTCAGCCAATACTTCAGTAATATCTCTCGATCTAGCAACGAATTTGTTTGCACGATTCTTCCATTCAGGTTCATCAGCAAGTAATTTATCGTATTCATATAACATCGCACCACAACCACCAGCATTGTTAATCAAATAAGTGACACCTAGTTCTTCAAATGCTTCGATATTCTGTTTTGCCAATTTCTTTGTTGCATCTACTTCACCTTGATGACTATGTAGTGCACCGCAACAAGTTATATTTTTAGGTATTACAACTTCAATTCCACATTTTTGTAGTAATTCAATAGATTGACGATTAATTTTTGACATAACTGCATCCATTATACAACCTGGAAAAAAAGCGACAATCATTTTCCTTTCTCCAACAGCTTTGTAATGCTCACCAAATTTATAACGTTTATTTGGCGATTCTACTTTTGGTAAAGCCCGTTCAAATTGCCCCATTGGTTTAGAAACCATTTCCATAATCTTAGTCTTTTGTGTTAATTTACTTAAACCTGATGATTGATAAAACCATAAAAAGCTTCCTGCTGTACGTAGATGTTTCTTTTTAGGGAATAAATTTTTCAGCATAGTTTGTAACAATTTATCTGGCATAGTATGCGATGATTTTGAAGCCTTTTTATTTTCAGCAATCACATTCAATGCCGATTCATAAATTTCACTATATGGAACGTTAACAGGACAAGCAACCTCGCACGCTCGACACCCTAAACATAATTCCATCGGTTCTTTTAAGTCATTTAAAATATCAATCTTACCTTCAGCTGCCATCTTCACTAAATTGATTCGTCCCCTTGGAGATTGTGCTTCATTACCCATCGTTAAATAAGTAGGACATACTGGTAAACAATAACCACATTGAACGCACATATTTGCAGCATCATAAGCTGATTCATACAATTTATTACTGTACTTTTTATCAATTTCATCTGTTTTCATGTTAAATTAACACCACCTTTTTTTGTCCTTCCTCCGGAAATATTTTTCCTGGGTTCAAAATGTTTTTCGGATCCCAAGCTTCTTTAATTTTTTCCATCATCAATAATCCATTTTCCCCCAGCTCTAAGGACATATAAGGAGCCTTTAATAAACCAATGCCATGTTCACCTGACAATGTTCCACCTAATTCTATTGCCGCTTCAAAAATTTCACTAACCGCATCTTCTACACGCTTCATTTCTTCTACATTGCGTATATCGGTTAAAATATTCGGGTGTAGATTTCCATCACCTGCATGTCCAAAAACAACTAAGTTTAATTTATACTTTTCCCTAATTTCACCGAGTCTTTCCATCATTTCAGGAATTTTACTTCTTGGCACTGTTGCATCTTCAGATATTTTTGTAGGGCCTAATTGTGTTATTGCTGGAGAAACCATTCGTCTACTTTTCCAAATCCGCTCTCGTTCTTGTTCATTTTTGGCTACTTTTACACTTGTTGCATTAAATCGTTCACATACCTCTGCACATTTATCAATTTCTTCCTGTATTGCAACTTTATGTCCATCTACTTCAATAATTATGATTGCCGCTGCTTCAGTTGGTAAACCACTTGGCATATAATTTTCTACTGCAACTATACATGCATTATCCATTAGCTCCATGGCACTCGGTAATATTCCCGATGCCAATATATTCGTAATTGCTTTCCCAGAGTTAATCACTGAATCAAAAGATGCCAAAAGTGTTTTTCGATCAGCAGGCTTAGGTATAAGTCTAATTATCGCTTCTGTAATAACACCTAAGGTTCCTTCAGAACCAACAATAAGTCGCGTCAAATCATACCCTGTTACATTTTTTACTGTTTTTCCTCCAGTGCGAATAATTTCTCCTGTAGGTGTAACAACTTCCAAACCAATTACATATTCTTTAGTTGTTCCATATTTCAAACCTTTGGGACCACTCGAATTTTCCGATATATTACCACCAATTGTTGATACATGTGAACTACTTGGATCTGGCGGGTAGAAAAGACCAACACTTTCAGCTGCTTCATGAATTTCACTTGTAATAACACTTGGTGATACAATAGCTAATAAATTTTCTTGGTCTACAATAAGTTTTTTTTCGAATTGCGATATATCTAACATTACGCCGCCGTGTACCGCCAAAGAACCTCCGCTTAATGATGTAGCGGTTCCACGAGGATAGACTGGAAATTGATGTTCATTTGCTAACTTTAATAAAAATGAAACCTCTTCCTTGGTAGTGGCTTGTACGATAATGTCAGGTAAATATTCACCAAATGATGCATCAAAACTGTATGAGTAACGATTAGCTAAGCTATCCAGTATTCTTTCCCTTGGTATTTCTTGTTCTATAAGATTCAATAGCTCACTTGTAGATAGTCGATTCATCATACCACTCCTTGGAAATTGAATATTCGCTTTCTAATAAAATAAGTCTTATTTTCTTTTATTAAAAAATAAACGATTGAAATAAAACTTAATTCCAACCGTTATACACTAATTTCTGGACAATAGTTTATTATTTAATTCAATATCGTATAACATTTTTTCAATCTTTCGATATTCATTTTGTGCCTCGTTAATATCACATACTTGAAATTTAATTTTATCGCCAGGTTTTTTCTGAGCAACATAGGGTATATCAGTAGTTATGACAACACCAATTTTTGTATAACCACCGGATGTTCCGCAATCTGCCATGTGGATTATTGGATAACCATTACCTGGCACTTGAATTGTTCCCGGTGTTATAAAGTCAGATATTATATCAGCACCATCTTTATGGATTAATTGTTCACCCTCTAAACGATAACCCATTCGATCTGATGCATTTGATAAACTATATGTACCATTTGAAAAAGTTTCAATGGACTTATTTACAAAACGTTCTATATGTGGACCTAATATAAATCTAATTGGACGCTCTTCACCAAAATCTGGGATGTCATTCGTTCGTAATCTTCTACCTTGTAATTGTTTTATATTAAAATCAGGTTTATTAAAATATAATTTGTCTCCTCTTTTTAAGGCTCTTCCCATATATCCACCGTAATGACCACGAGTAAACGTCGCACGACTTCCCATAACTACTGGAACGTTCACTCCACCAGCCAACGCGATATATGATCTACAACCTGAAATGTATTTACCGAAACTTAGTTCATCTCCTGCCTTAGCAAAAATAACTTTCCACATATCAATGCTCTTTCCATTCAATTTCGGGGATAAATTTCCGCCTGTAATAGAGAATGCAGTCTTCGTCTCGAATTTAATAGTAGGTCCCATCATCGTTATTTCAATTGCTGCATCATTTTCATGATTCCCTACTAAAGTATTAGCCAATCTAAATGAAAGCGGATCCATTACACCTGATACTGAAACACCATAAATTCGATAATCTCGTCTTCCAAGATCTTGAACTGTCGTTAATAATCCGGGTTTCAAGATATTTACATATTCCAATTGCGATTCCACTCCTTCTCCTTCTCTTTATCCCAGGTTTTAACAAAATCTGAACTAACAGGTTCTAACTTTACATAATCCCCTGCACTTAATAACCCAGGAGGTAAATGATGTGGATTAAAAACTTCCATAGGAGTCCAACCAACTATATGCCATCCAGATGGTGCATCCATAGTGAATATTCCTACCTGTTTATCAGCAATTTGAACTGTACCTTTTTTTACACTCATACGAGGATTGGAACGCCGTTTAAAACGCAATTTTTCATCGATATTACCACAATAAGGATATCCAGCTATGAATCCAATCATATATACATAATAGCTTTTACTCTGTAACTTTTTAATTACTTCGGACGATGTCAGATCTGCTCTTTCAGCAATTTCATCTATATCTAATCCATATTCACCGCCGAAGGCTACTGGAATATGAACTGTTTTACTTTCTATTTTTACATCATCGGATATGTCTTTCTCGATTTTTTTAAATTCCATAACCAGTTCATCGTATTTGATGATTACCGGATTATATACGATTGTTAAATTGTTATATGCCGGTAATAGTTCTATAACTCCTTTAATGTCCTGTTTTTTAATCATATATAAAAATGATTGTATTTTTCTACTTACATCTATACTTATAATGTTTTCAAATTGTGCCACAATCGCACGGTCACCCATGGGATAATAAGAAGGATATTGGTTATTTTCAATACTCATATTTTCACCTCTAAAATTCAGTCTTTAGTAGAATGTTGATTGATTTTTAACTTCATTTTCTAAAATCACATTATGTTTACAAGCATTTGATTTCGATTTCATGTAATGAAAAAATGTAGTTGTTTCTATTTTCAGACACCTATCTTGTTTTAATTGTAAACCACCTATTAAGTTAAAAGATATTGGCAATCTGTACGAAAATAGTTGTTCATAGTATCGTGAAACCGTACACTTTTAACAAAGATATTAAAATTGAGTCTTTAACATGAATGAAACTCATAATTCCAAGCCCTTGTACACTACCGAGCAAGTGTACACAAAAAGTAAATACTTAGTAAGTATTCGGAAGAGATGTCCGTTTAAACAAATCTAACCGCATCATTGATATTTTGAAATATAATTTGTAAATGCTGTCTTTTTTCGCACTATAAAAAAGCAATTATGAAACTGACTTACCTATTAAGAGGACAGTTCATAAATGCAATTTATTTTATTACTTATAGGTTATACTTTATAGCAACTAACTTTTCTTCAAGATAAGCCTCTAATCCTTGGTGTCCGCCTTCTTTGCCGACTCCACTCTCTTTAACGCCTCCAAAAGGACTTTGTACGACAAATGGAAGTGGATCATTTACACCTACCATCCCATACTCTAATGCTTCAGATACGCGAATGATTCGAGACATATTATCAGTGTATAAATATGAAGCTAAGCCATAGCTATCGTGATTAACCATATTCAAAAGTTCTTCTTCAGAATTAAAGACAATAATTGGAGCAACAGGACCAAATGATTCTTCAGTATATATATTCATTTGAGGTGTAACATTTGTTAATATTGTAGGATTAACAAAGTTTCCATTATCTTTTTCAGCTTCAGATAGCTCCATTTTATTTTCGAATTTATGGGCTCCTTTATTTACAGCATCTTCTATTTGTTTTTTAACTAAAGTTACTGCATTTTGATCAATTAAAGGCCCAACATTCGTTTCTTCTTTGAGACCATTTCCTACTTTTAAATTTCTAACTTTATTTATAATTAACTCTGTAAACTTTTCCGCAATTGTATCTTGAACGTAAATTCGATTGGTTGAAGTACACATTTGACCAGAACATCTGAATTTAGTTGATAATAAGTCTTCGGTAGCCTGTTCGATATTGGCATCATCAAATACAATAAAAGGTGCGTGACCGCCAAGTTCCATCGAAATTCGTTTTACTGTTTTCGCCGATTTTTCCATAAGTAATTTCCCTACACCTGTAGATCCAGTAAACGTAATCTTTTTTACTTTTTTACTATCCATTAATACTTCAGTGAATTTAGATGAATTTGCCATTACGACATTAAATACACCTTTAGGCAAGCCAACTTCTTCAAATATTTTTGCCAGTTCTATTGTCGATTGTGGTGATTTACTTGAAGGCTTAATAACAAGTGTACATCCTGCCGCAATTGCAGGTGCTGCCTTACGTGCACCCATAGATAACGGAAAATTCCATGGAGTGATTGCTCCAACAACGCCAATCGGTTGTTTAATAACTAAAATTCTTTTATCATGTGAATCGGAAGGTATTGTTTCACCATATATTCGACGAGCTTCTTCGGCGAACCATCTAAAATATTCAATTGAAGATTGAACTTCACCTCTGGCATCCTTGATCGGCTTCCCCATTTCTTTGGTAATAACTTCTGCTAAAAACTCTTTCTTTTCCTCCATTTTTCTATAGACAGCTATCAAATAATTTGCTCTTTCTTTTGCGGAGATTTTCGACCATGTCTTAAATGCTTCATCCGCCGCATCAATCGCTTGCTGGACATGTTCTTCTGTTCCATTAGTTACCTCATAAGTAAATTCTCCAGTTGCGGGACTAGACATGCGTAATTTATCTTCAGTTTCAATCCATTGTCCATTAATATACATAGTAGTAATCCCCCTTCATATATTCCTAAGTTCATGACTTACTTATATAAGTCAATTTCATAATCGATCGTTTACAAAATTGAATTCCCATTTTGTTTTAGTCTTTTTAAATCGATTGGTGCTCGATTTCTAGTTTGTTGATAATTTGGTTCATCTTCATATTAAAGGATTACATTTGTTGAATTCCGAATAGCTTTCATCTTACTTTTTAAAAACTTTCATATATTGATGCTGCACAGACTGTATCTAAAAAGCCTACTCCAACCGAATCAAGTAAAGTAATTTCTTCTTTGTTTTCACGACCTACTTTTTCACCTACAACAATATCTGCAAGTTCACTATAAATATTTTCGATCGACCATTCTCCCTTTTCATTGGGGATAACCAATCCACCTGCTTCTCCTTTAGCTCCTTCTAAAGTATCAACGATAACTTTATTCGCTTTTTTTAATGTTTCAACATCATATTCTTGTTTAGTTGGTTCACATGAACCAATTGCATTGATATGAGTTCCTGCATTTACATATTCCCCTGAAAAAACCGGTGTATTTGCCGATGTGCTTGAAACTATTATATCTGCTTTACTTACAGCATCGTTTGCAGAATCGACAATTAGTATTTCACCATTCCAATTAGGGTATTGCTTGGTAACCTTTTCTTTTAAATCAAATGCTTTGTTTTTTGTTCGGTTATAAAGATAAATTTTATCAATGTCTCGAACCTCCATAATTGCAAGTATTTGACCAAAAGATTGAACACCACAGCCGATAACCGATAGAGTTCTCGCATCTTCTCTTGCCATATGTTTCGTTGCGACTCCACTTATTGCACCTGTTCTTAACATCGTTAAAGCTGATGCAGCAATATTTGCTACGTGTTGACCAGTTTTTGATTCTGATAACACAATAGTACTTTGGATCCTAGGAATGTTATATTCTTCATTACCAGGAAATATACTCGCAATTTTCACAGCAGAATAATTAATTTCTGGGACAAATGAAGGCATGTATAATGTATGTGCGCCATCCTCACCTTGATGCATAAGCGTTCTAAAAGGTATTACAATTTCAGATCTTTTCGAAAGTGCAAACGCTCTTTCAACATCCTCTATACACTGCTTCATACTATAATTTTTTAGTACATCTTCTTCACTAATAATTAACATAGGCATTCCTCCAGCAAAAAAGTTATTTTGTTAGTACAGTACTGAACCAGGGTACGTATATAAGTACAATTGTAGCTAAAACTAGCGCAATTAAATAAGGAACAGATCCCCTTATGACTGTAGTTACCTTTACTTTAAAGTGACCACTTAATACGAACAAACTAATACCAACAGGTGGCGTTACTTGTGAAATCATCATACATGCTACTGTAATTACGCCAAAATGCACTGGATCATAACCTAATGCAAGAATTGTAGGGAAAACAATTGGAATAGTAATATATAAGATTGGTAATGCGTCCAAAAACATACCGAATATGATATATAGCCCTAAAATTGCTAGTAAAATAAGCCAACTCGGGACGCTTAACTCAGATACAAATTGAGTGATTTGAGCCGGAACTTGTATATACATTAATGCTGTTGAAAACAAAACTGCTCCACATAATAATAAGTAAATGACAGTCGTTGTTTTGATTGAAGCAATAAAACTTTTAATAATATTTTTCTTTTTAAAATCCTTACGATTAAAAATGTAACTAATTAGAAGTACGTAGACAACCGCAATTGCTGCTGCTTCAGTTGGTGTGAATATACCTAAATAAATACCGCCCAGTATGATAATCGGCATTAATAATGAAGGTAATCCATAGAGGAATGATTTGATAATTTCTTTCTTACTTGGTCTAACTTGTGACATTGGTTTTACTTTATATGTCAGAATAACAGCAGTAATAATCAATACGGTTGCAATAAATAGTCCAGGTATTATTCCCGCCATAAACATCATTCCGACATCTTGTTGAGTCATTGATGCATAAACAATCATATAAACACTAGGCGGGATCATTTGTCCTAAAGTACCAGAAGTTGCAACGATCCCCAAACTTTGTTCTTTTGAATAACCAAGTTTGAGCATCTGTGGAACAACCATTGCCCCAACAGCGACAACCGTTGCGGCAGATGAGCCAGATAGCGCTCCGAAAATCACACAGGACAATACTGCGGCAGATGGCATTCCACCGGGTAAATGACCAACTAAGTTTGTAATGAATTTCAACATTCTTTTTGCCATTCCTAAATCAGTCATTAAATTACCTGCCAATAAAAAATACGGAATAGCCAATAAAATCCAACTGTCAGTTGCAATTAAATATTGCGACACAACAGTTTCAATAGGTAGACCTAAAAAACCAAAGAGTATTGTTCCCCCACTTATACTTAAACTAAGCCATATCGGAGCTCCTATAATTAAAAAAGCTAAAAATATAACTAGACCAATTAATATAATCATACGTAACCCCTACCTTCTATCTGTCGCTTATCGTTTTAATACCTTTTATTATTTCTAGTATTGAATAAAGTAATCCAATAATCATTCCAATTAAAATCGCTAGCGCTGGGACGAATAATAACATTCCACCGGATAAAGTTTTTATATTCATCCCTAGTAAAGAAAATGACCAGTTATATCCACCATAGATTAAAAAAGCAAATGTTAGAGCAAGGACTATATTAATTAGTAAATCAATATAAACCAAAACTTCTTCACTAAGTATTTCATGTAATGCACTCATTTTAATGTGTTCATTTTGTCTAATTAATGGTCCCATATAGAAAAACACGCCATAAACAATCGTATAAATCGAAATTTCTGCTAAAATTTCGTGTGAAATTCCAAATGCATATCGCATTATCACATTTGAGAAAGCTAATAAAACACTAATTCCCAACATTGCAATAGCGAAGTATTCCAATAATTTATCTAAATTATCAGTTATTTTATCTAACACGTTTATTTTTTCCATATTTCTAACTCCTCTTTTATCCTCTACTATGCTTATTTTATTTACATTCATCCAGATCAGTGTAATTCGCTATACATATACATGATAGAAAGTAAACGTAAAGAATAAATTATATTACTTAAATAAATAAAAAATCCGTACCATTTTTTTAATATCAATCAAACTGTTGGATACGAATAAGTTACGTTCCTTTCAAAGTGACATTCATTCGTGCAATGTCCTGTATCTAGCGAAATCCATCAAATGTAAAACCTTCCTTGACTACTTTCGCTAGATACAGGAAATACAAAAAACAATATCATATCGAAAAAATACGTAGATAGGGTAGATTGGGAATCCCAATCTACCCTCTTCTTCAAGCTAATTCTTAGTTCAAAGTTATTTTATTGTATGATAATTATCTATTTCATTTCTTCTTTAATTCTTTCTGCTTCTTCAATAAATTCTGCCGCTCGCGGTTCAGTTTTTGCGTAACTATCGTACATGCCCTTTGTTGCCTCTTTCCAATCTTCAATTTCTTCATCTGTTGGATAGTAGGTTTTCACGCCATAATCACTTTCAAGCTTTTCGAAGACATCTTTGCCTTTTTCTCTTACTAACTTATCTGCATACTCTTCTAAGTCTCTGCCTGTTTCAACTAAAATTTCTTGTAGATCTTCTGGTAATGAATTGAACTTATCCATCGAAATCATTACTGGCATAACATAACTAATTAACGGATAAAGCGATTGGGTTTTAATTGGTAATTTACTGTCGTATACATATAATGGAACAATAACCATGCCATCTACTACGCCTTGTTGTAATGCTGTTGGTAATTCAGGTCCTGGAATTGATGTTCCGCTTGCCCCTACCAATTTTAAAGTCTCTGAAGCTATTGGGCCTCCTGGGACTCTAATTTTTAAACCTTTAGCACTTTCGGGGCTGGTGATTACTCTCTTTTCATCTCCGGTCCAAATAGTACCGTACATATCAGTGGAGCTCATTGAAAGTACTTTAACCCCTTTGGATTCCATAAGTCCAGCAATTTTTCTTCCACCATTTTCACTATCAATAAAAGCTTTCTTGTTGTCTAAATATACGTCGTTATCATTCGGGTCATAGTTAAATAGAAATGGTAAATCGAAGAAGTGCCAAATTGGATCGAAACTGCCGGCAATTGCTGAACTTGAGTGAACCATATCAGCTTGCCCTTGAAGCATGGCCGGAATTTCCTGATCACTCGGCATTAGCTGACCATCTGAATAGGTTTCAATTTTCAAACGTCCATTACTACGTTTTTGAACTTCCTCATCAAACCATTCAACATATTTATGGTGCATTGAAGCCTGTGGGTGTGAATGTACTAATCTTAATACATATTCTTCGTCATCATTTTCTTTGTTAACAGCAACTTTTTCTTTCTCGTCTTCGCCACCACAAGCCGTTAGTACTAACAATGCCATTGCTACGAGCAGTAAAAGTAATCTTCTTTTCATAAAATCCCCCCAAATCAGATTTTTTGAAAACGCTTTCTAAATTTGCACTATTTAGTCATTTACGTTTACAGCTTCAGTTTAATTCTTTTTCTTATTGATAGCTATTCACAATATATACAATCTTTGTTTCGAATTCACGTATAAATTTGTGCACTTTATACGTGGTCCTCAATTAGAAGCGTTAATATGTGATGATCCCTAAAATTTAGAGTTTTAAATTGTGCAGCTAATTCGCTGGTGTGAAGACGGTATTGTTCCCAACTCAAGCCAGCCAATTTCTATTTGATTCGTTCGTTATTAGAATACTCAATATGTAATTCGAAATCTCGTTTAGTTCTTCGTACGTGCGCTTTGGGACTGAGATATAGTTCACCTCATCAGAACATTTACATTCCGTAATATGAGTCGTTCTACTTTCTTATGGATTGCTATAATTCCTTTATTTCTCAGTGCTTATTGAATTCTACGATAGCTATAACTTCTGTCGTTATCTTCAAATACAGACTGTCTTTTCATAAAGCTTAGTATATCTAGCTTAAATTGAACAAAACAAACCTTTTTAGTTTTCTTTCTAGCCAATCCTTCTAAACAGTATTTCTTATAGACGTTTACTCAAATCAATATTTGTGTGTTAGCTTTCCCATTATATTTTCAAGCTAACAAGTCGTATCCAATTCCCCATCAAAATATTCTTGAGCAATTATCATTTGAAATTCCACGCTATATTTAGCCATAAAAAACACCCCGAATGTTAGATTTTCACTCTACTTTCGGGGTGCACCTCAATAAGATGCTTTTTTATATATATATACAAAATAATACAATGATTAAAGTTATTAATATCAATATTTGTAATCATTTTTATTTGATTCATTCTATAGATCAATGAATTTCGATGAAGATGCAAACTACGGGCAGCGTCACTGAAGTTAAATTTACTTTCACAATAAATAAGAAAAGTTTCCGATAATACTTTAAAATTACTGTGATTGATAAATGTATCTAATGTAGAAGAAATACTCTCAAACTTTTTTTTAGGGAGGGAATTAATAATAATATTTAGCTTGCTTGAGAAATCGTTATAATTAAATAAGAAATGTTTTGGATTTGTTTTTTCATTTGACTCCATAGCTATAAGCGCATTGTTATATGATTTTTGTATTCCTTCAATACCACTACTTGGATTTCCTATAGCAATTTTTGCTGACACATTATATCGATTCAACAAAGTATCATTAAGCTGCTGTGCGTATCGTTCAATATCATTAAATAGTTTTTCGGTATCTTCACCGACAACTTTTAATATACAAAACTGTTCAAATGTAAGTCGACCCGTAATATCATGATGATTTACATTAAAGACTTCATTTATTGTTTCGTACAGTTGATCGTAAATTTGTAGTGATGGTTCCGTATTATCGTCGTTATTTTCTCGGCTAATTTGAATAATAATACAGATTCTTTCTTTATGCACATTAAATCCCATCATATTGCCGTAGCGTGTAATTTGTTCGATGTTATTTCGTGAACTTTCATAGTTCAATATGTAGTGAATGAGAGTATCCACTGCATTTGATTGTAATGATTTCATTTCTTTCATCAAAGTTTCATGACAAATCATTTCAATATGGTTTTTAACAAGTCGAATGTAGTTTGTTGTTTCAATGTCTTGGCCAGTTTTCCCAATTATTCCGACCGCCCCTAAAACTTGTCCATTTACAATAATCGGACCCGCTACCCCAGGGAAAATATCCGGATAATCTTTGACAGCCTCCTCATCAAAGAATGTTAATTTCTTTGTTTTAATAACTTCCGCTAAAAGAGAGTCGAAAATCCCAATACGACTATTATCATTTACTCCTATTAAATATCCATTTTTATCAGAAATAGTTACTGGGAAGCCAATTATTTTAGTTGTATCTTCTGATATTTTCTGTGCAATTTGTTCTAACATTGTAATATTCCACCTATCTTATGATTTCTATAGTGATCCTATTATTATTGGCTTCACATAAGCTGTGACTAAACTTTAGTTACTAGTTAAACAAATCGACAGCGAAAAAGGTAAATATTTAAATAAAGGTAGCACTGTTGTTTTAGTAGCTTTATACAAAATATAAGGAACAATTAATAGTTTCCATTTCTGATAGTTTTAAATTAATTTATATTATTAGATAAAGCACAGGTGCAATTCTAAATCATCATTTATGTGTCTATCTATCATTACACGAAGGCCTCAATCCCATTTAAAATATGAATAAAACAATAAGTGCACGAAAGATGGTGTTGTTAACTTTACAACTTGGGATATATTCCCTCTTTTACTCACTTATTACAACACTCTGTTCTATTATATATGACAAAACAATTAAAACAAATACATATTAAGCATTTTTTGTACAAGGTGCACTATAAAATCAAATCAATAGACTGAATTTTCGTAAAAAATGGTAATGGAATCTATCGATCTATTTAGAATACAATTAATGTGCGAAACTCTATAAGCAATTTATGTATTTGTAGAGGTGTCCAATTAAACAGGAAAATAAATTCTAAATATTTAGGAGTGATATCAATGTCAAATAACTACGATTTGATTATCGTTGGCGCAGGAATTATGGCATCCAGTTTAGCCTACAATTTGTACAAAGACGGTTATACCGGGAAAATCGCACTATTCGAAAAGGATAATAAATACGAATATTCCTCTACACCTAGAAGTGAAGGTGGAATTCGTCAAACTTTTAGTACAGAAGTTAACATTCGAATGAGTCAATATAGTTACCAAGTATATAAGAAATTTGAAGAGGAGATGGCATTCGATGGTGAGAATGCACAAATCAACTTCAATGAAAACGGTTACTTATATTTACTTGATAAAAAATCAATGCCAATCTTTGAAAATATTTTAAAAACACAAGAAACATTAGGTGTTAAAACAAAGTTTATGAATCAAAGGGAAACACAATCTTTTTTCCCTGAATTAAATGTTGAAGATTTGGTAGGGTCTGTATTTGACCCAGAAGCCGGAAATGCAGACCCGTATTCTGTATTACAAGCGTATATCAGGAAAATAAGAGAATACGGTGTTTCTTTTATATACGAAGAGGTTGATACAATTTTAACGGAGCGTAATAAAGCAATTGGTATTCAAACTACTAATGGTGATAAGTATTTCGCACCAATTGTTGTTAATGCAGCAGGCCCCTGGTCTGGTGATTTAAGTGCAAAAATCGGACTCGAAATTCCCGTAAAACCATTAAGACGTCAATTATTTTCAATTGATACCCAACTGAAATTCCAACATGAAATACCATTTACATTTGATCCGACCGGTCTACATTTCAGAAGTGAAAGATCAAAAGTAGTCGTTGGCTGGGCAAATGATGTTCCTTATGGCTACGACTTTAACCTTGAAAAGAGTTTTTTTGAAGAAGAAATTTGGCCTGTTTTAGCTACACGTTCATCTCATTTCGAACAACTTAAATTAGAAAATGGGTGGACTGGTTTATATGATTATAACTATATTGACCAGAATGCAATAATAGGTGGCCATCCAGACTTGGGTGGATACTTTATTGTATCAGGATTTAGTGGTCACGGATTCCAACATGCACCAGCCGCTGGAAAAGCGTTATCTGAACTGATTCGTTTAGGAAAGTTCGAAACAATGGATATATCTTCACTTTCAGTAGAGCGATTTAAAACAAATGAATTAGTAATTGAAACAGCAGTCTATTAAAATATAAAGGGTGAATAAAATGAAATTAACAGACAGACAGATAGCAGTTGATGTATTAGAAGATGAAGATGTAAATACAGTGAATCTAACAGGCGGTCAGTTAATAGTTGATGTATTGGAGAAAGAAGGCGTAACTAAGATCTTTGGTGTGCCAGGTGAAAGTTATTTAAACGTACTTGATGCAATTTATGAGCACCAAAACATTGAATATATTTCTACCCGACAAGAAGGTGGAGCTTCTTTTATGGCTGAAGGATATGCAAAGGCTTCAGGTAAGGTTGGAGTGTGTATGGCAACAAGAGGACCTGGTGCAACGAATTTATCGATTGGTATTCATACAGCACACCAAGATTCAACTCCACTTGTAGCATTAATTGGTCAAGTTGAACGTGAGTTTAGAGATCGTGAAGCATTCCAAGAAGTTGACTTCGTTGGTTTTTTCAGCCATCTATGCAAATGGACAGTAGAAATTAACCACGCAGATCGTGTTCCTGAGTTACTGCACCGCGCTTTCCATATTGCTCGTTCTGGTCGTCCAGGGCCAGTACTTGTTTCATTGCCAGAAGATATGCTCGATGACATTGTCACAAAAATCACACATCAAAAATTTAAATCGAGTACAATCTCCCCTGATAATTTGGCAGTTAATGAAGCTGCTAAATTAATTCAAGAAGCGGAACGTCCAATTATAATTGCCGGTGGTGGAATCGTATTGTCTGATGCAACTGAAATGCTAGTTAAGTTATCAGAGTTAACTCAAGCACCCGTTGCTTCAGCTTTTAGACGTTTCCATTCCTTTCCAAACTCCCATGATAACTATGTGGGATCATTAGGAATTGGCGCACGCCCAGACTTATTAAAATATATTAAAGATAGTGATTTAGTTATTGCTTTAGGAACTAGATTTTCACAAATGACGACATCTGATTATACATTACTAGATGAAAATTCAAAACTCATTCATGTCGATGCTTCTGAAGAAACATTAGGTAAAGTTTATACACCGACATTACCGATAGTCTCGGACGTAAAACGTTTCCTTGAAGAAATAGTAAAGGTAGTTTCAGAAAATAAAGACGAAAAAAGAAAGATTAATAAAGAAAAAATTCGTAATAATTACGTTGACTTTTCTACACCAAAATTGATTAAAAAAGAAAATTATGTTGATATGAACAGTCTAGTTCATCATTTATCTGAACAATTACCGAAAGATGCGATTATTACGAGTGATGCAGGTAACTTCTTCTCATGGTTATCACGTTATTACCGTTATGATGAAGGTGGTAAATATTATGGACCAACTTCGGGTGCTATGGGATATGGAATGCCAGCTGCAATTGGAGCTAAAATTGCGCATCCTGAAAAAGTTGTCGTATCGTTATCAGGTGACGGTGGATACATGATGACAATGCAAGACTTTGAAACAGCTGTTAGATACAATATTCCAATCGTTTCCATTGTCATTAATAATAATATTTTTGGGACAATTCGTACACACCAAGAGCGTAAATTTCCTGATAGGATGGTTGGTACTCAATTATCTAATCCTAACTATAAAGAAATTGCTGAATCGTTTGGTGGTTTTGGAGAAAGAGTTACCAATACAGATGAATTTGTTCCGGCATTAAAGAGAGCTTTAGCATCTAATAAGCCTGCATTAATTGAAGTATTAACAGATCCGTGTATTTTATCTGCAAATCATGATCAAACGATTTAACAGTAAAGGAGATTACAATGAAATCGATAAATATAAAGACAGCAATACCTGGCCCAAAGTCGATTGAACTATTAAAAGAAAAAGAAGAATCTGTAGCAAGAGGAATCTCTACAGCTTACCCTATTGCAGTAGAAAAAGGTGTAGGGGCAGTTCTGACTGATATCGATGGAAATTCTTATATTGACTTAGCAGCGGGAATTTCTAGTTTAAATGTCGGTCATTCTCCAAAACCTGTAGTTGATGCATTAAAAAAACAACTCGATTTATTTATAAATCCTATTTTCAATGTAACGATGCATAAACCATATATTGATTTAGCTAAAAAACTAAATCAAATTGTTCCGGGTGATTTTCAAAAAAGGTCTGTTTTCTTTAATAGTGGAGCAGAAGCAATTGAAAATGCCGTGAAAATTGCTCGCCGGTATA
Source organism: Sporosarcina sp. P25 (assembly GCF_002743235.1). Classification (NCBI taxonomy): domain Bacteria; kingdom Bacillati; phylum Bacillota; class Bacilli; order Caryophanales; family Caryophanaceae; genus Sporosarcina; species Sporosarcina sp. P25. The sequence continues at coordinate 39,430 of NZ_PDYV01000019.1, read as the reverse complement.
CAGGTCGCAAAGGAATAATATCTTTCGATCGTTCATTTCATGGCCGTACGATGTTAGCAATGACTTTAACTGGGAAAGTTAATTCAATTAAAAAGGGATTTGGTCCCCTAGCATCAGATGTCCATCATGCGCCCTACCCATATTACTTTAAAGATGAGCGTACAGATGAGCAGTTAGTTGATGAACTTAAACGATTGTTTCAAGTCTCGGTTTCTCCAGAAGAAGTAGCTGCAATTATTTTAGAACCTGTTCAAGGTGATGGCGGAGTTATCATTCCTTCAAAACAATTTATACAAGAAATTAGAGCTATCTGTGATCAATACGGTATTGTATTAATCGCAGATGAAATACAAACAGGATTCGGTCGTACGGGTAAAATGTTTGCTATGGAGCATTTTAACTGTACAGCTGATCTGACAGTAATGTCGAAGTCGATTGCTGCAGGTATTCCACTAAGTGCCATTACAGGCAAAAATGAAATCGTTAATTTCCCCGAGGTAAAAGAACTTGGGGGTACACTTAGTGGAAATACTTTAGGATGTGTTGCAGCATTAGAAGTTATTAAGTTGATAGAAAATGAAAACTTACTAGAGCGTGCAAATGAAATCGGACGATTTATTAAAGACAAACTTTCTTTCGAATCAAAACATATTGGTGAAATTCGTCATTTAGGAGCTATGATTGGAATTGAAATTGTATTAGATAAACAATCTAAAGCATCTCATCGTAGCTTTGTCAGTGATGTAGTAAATAAATGTTTTAAAAAGGGTGTTTTATTTATGAGAGCCGCGGATGGGGATGTTATCCGTCTCCTACCACCACTCGTTATAACTGATGATCAACTAAACGAAGCGATGTCTGTTATCGTAAATACCATAAAGGAACTCGAAGTTTTATAATAAACTAATGATGGGGTGAGATTAATGCGACTAGAAGATAAAGTGTCAATAATCACCGGGGGTAGCCGTGGAATTGGTGAAGCAATAGCTCAAATGTTTGGTAAAGAAGGTTCAAAGATTGTTATTGCTGACGTTAACGAAGATACCGGAAATGCCGCACTTGAAGGTTTGATGGCAGAAGGAATTGATGCAATTTTTGTTAAAACAGATGTTTCTAATGAAGAAAGTGTCATTAATCTAATGAATAGAACATTAAGTGCATTCGGTAGAATAGATGTTTTAGTTAACAATGCTGCAGTATCGATTAGAAAATCTGCAGAAGAGACATCATTAGATGAATGGCAAAAGGTCCTTGGCGTTAATTTAACCGGCGCATTTTTATGTTCAAAATATGCAGTTCCCGAAATGAGATTAAGAGAACGTGGGGCGATTGTTAACGTTGCTTCTTGGCACGCCGATAAAACGATCACTCGCTTTGCTGCCTATGCAGCTTCAAAGGGTGGTATGACAGCTTTAACACGTCAGATGTCACTTGATTGTGGTAAGGATAATATTCGTGTTAATGCAGTATTACCAAGTACAGTTGATACACCTATGTTGTATGAGACGATGAACAATTTACCTGATCCTGAAGAGGCATGGAAGCAAACGCTTGACTATCAACCTTTAGGAAGAATAGCAACTGCTGATGATATTGCTCATGCATGTTTGTTTTTGGTAAGTGATGAAGCCTCTTATATTAGTGGGCATTCTTTACGTGTAGATGGTGGAACTTATTCAAAAGTAGCAAGACCATTAATGTTCGATTAACCAATATTACTTAACTTCCGTACCGAATAAAACAACTTAATCTATTAGCTATACAAACTTTGTAGTTCTGCGAAAATGTCCTGTTTTTAATACAAGTATATAAGGAAGCTGAGTTAACCTGTTCCTGCTTTTTTAGTCTTGTCTTTTGCTTTATTTTGTAACGTAAAAATTTGTGCAAACAATTTACTGTATTGGTTTTTATTTCGTGAGCTAATTGTCATTCAATTTATTGAAATGTCTAGTAGAAAGGAAGTTAGTGATGAAGTACATTGATTTAAACTGTGATATGGGCGAAAGTTTTGGCGCTTATAAATTAGGTAATGACGAAGAAGTAATTGAACTAATCTCATCTGCTAATATTGCTTGTGGTTTTCACGCAGGTGACCCAAATGTGATGGATAGAACTGTTAAAATGGCAAAAAAACATGGTGTAGGTATTGGTGTTCATATGGGTTATCCTGATTTACTAGGATTTGGCCGTCGTGATATTGATATCGCCAAAGATGATCTAGTCAATTACATTATTTATCAAATTGGTGCATTACAGGCGTTTTGCAAAAAACATGGTGTAGAAATACAACATATTAAGTCACATGGAAGTATGGGTAATATGTCATATGTAAACCATACAGTAGCAGATGCTGTCACAGATGCAATATTACACATAGTACCTAACACAAAATTGTTTGTAATTGCAAATACAGTTATTCATAAACTAGCTGTCGAAAAAGGTATTGCTGTTGTTCACGAGGTATTTGCGGATCGCACGTATACAAATGACGGTACACTTGTTTCCCGTAAACAAGAAGGCGCAGTCATTAAGGATCCAGAAAAAGCCGCGGAACAGGTTTTACAAATGGTTTTAGAAGGTAACGTTACTACAATCGACGGTAATATTATCGATATGAGCGCTGACAGTATTTGTGTTCACGGTGATACCCAAGGGGCACTTGAAATCATTAGATGTGTAAAATCAAAACTTGAAGAAAATAACGTTATAATTGCCCCAGTAGGTACATGGTTAAAATAATATTTTAATAAATGATACAAAAATTAAAGGCTATTTAAATTAATTTCAATAAAATTAAAATGATATTCCTGAACTAATTGGGAATGTCATTTTTATTTCCATTAAGTATTTCAAGTCTTTCTCATGTTATAGTTTTTATTTTTGGAATGGTTGTTTTAACGGATAAAATTAATGTAGCGGATTTAAATAATTGGGATTGCGGAGTATTACGGACAGAATAAGCAACTAGTGCGGAGTTTTGAGCTGGCCAATACGGGCATGAAAGCCAGCGACCAGATAGAAACAGCAATTGAGCAGGTGGGAGCGATTAGCACCCGATCTCTCATCCCACCTAACGTACCGTTCTTTATATGACAGTTTGATTAAGACTTATGATGCAAAATTTCATAACGAGATACTAATTCAAGATTTCTTGTTTCGTAAGTGACCTCTATTTCTCTTTGTTGCCAAATCGGCCAGTCTAACTGGTATGGGTAATCGACTTTCACCATTTATTAATTCCTCAGTAATAGTTGTTGCTGTTGGTAAGTCTATATAGTTCCCACATGAAATGAATATAGGTTTGACGTCTTGATGTGTTCGTAAAACTCTGCCGTATATTTCCTTATTTATAATTATATCTACATAAGAACCTACCCTACTTTCAGGCATTTCAAATTCGGCATCAGCTATTTTCAAGTAACTTTTAGCAATGCCGATGGTTGGTTTATTCAGAAAGAATGAAGCATGTGTTGCGATTCCCATATGCCTTGGATGCAAATAGCCATTGCCATCAAACATAAATAGATCTGGTGCGTGTGTAAGCTTTTTGGCCGCGCTAATAACTAGGGGAAGTTCCCGAAACGCCAAATATCCTGGTATATAAGGGACTGCGATAATTCCTGCGCTATTTGTTTCTTCAATAACCGCTTTTGTAACATAATCTATGACGATTATGCTACAAACACCCCATTCAATTCCTTCATCCTCCCAGTAAGCTACATCCACACCTGCAATGAACTTGATATCAGTAGCAGCCATTCTGTTGACCATACTAACTTCTTCTTTTAAACACATTTGAATTGCATTCCATTTCTTATTGTCGACTGATAGTGGATGGACATTCTGAATGTATATTTTCATTCTCCTCAATGATTAAATTTGCTCAATAGAATTTACTCTCCATTGTCTAACTCAACCAATTAATTGGCATTATTTTAAGACCAAGTTATAAATCAATAGTGTTGACTTCAATAAAAGTCTTCTGTAGGACTTCCTCGCTTAACTCACCCTATTGTTTTATAAATGATTGTTTAGCTCAAAATTCTGTTGGCAATCAACTAAGGTGGTTTTCTCCTTAAAATCATTCTTTCGTGGAGTACTCGCCGTGTAAACATTCGCAGTTCCTGCAGCTATGCTGACAATATGTTCGTTGACATGCATATATATACTCACCTTATTTTATTGAATGAAACTGGTTGTCCGATTCAGTCATTTTACGCACTATCAATAACTTGAAACATTTGTATTAAAAAGCGATAATGTTGCGCACGACCAGCAATGCACCGAACACTCTCATGATTTTTTCTTTTTATCTCTCCCCTTCTATTCTAACTCTGTTCTAGGCAGGTTACCGTCTATGTTTGGCAGTGCACAGACGGGAAAAACGGAAAAAACTTTCAAAGTTAGGATAAATATCTACAGAAAAAGAAGTATGTATTCCTACTCTAGTAAATTCATACTTCGTTAATTCGTTTTCTATTTTCTTTACATATCCTTACTAGCCATTTACCGCTATTTTCACCCAGACAACGTATAATGATAGAAGAAGGAGTATTTTTTGTTAAAAAAGAGGTGCAATTACGCTTAAAAGTTTGAAACAATATTTCCTAGGCAATATGAAACATAAAAAACAAGTCAATTATACCTCTAGATGGTGTGAGTGTTTGGAAGCAGTTAAAATACTATCAAATTTTCAACATGACAAAGTCATAAATTTATTAAAAAATCCTACGCGCAAGGTGTAGAATCTATGAACTGGGTAGAAAAATGTTGGGCAAAGCTGTACTCCATAGTTTTACGATGTATGAAGGATCATCATTCCCTCCGCTTGCGGAGAGTATAGCTATTTTATCTTACGATGCGGTTCTTCTAAACTACTAGTAATATCGATTGAAGTTTCACGGTAGACACTAAAAGGACCACTGATATTATTATATTTTCAAATTGAAAATATTCATTTTATAAGCCTATTTACTCTCAACCTCTTGTACATACTCCCAAGTTTCACCGTGATCATTTGATTGATAAAGTCCACTACTATTCCCATTGTAATCACCATCCGATCCTTGCCCAATTAACATAGTAAGAACCCCATCTTTTTCAAAAGGCAGACCTGGAAAATCAAATGGATTTATAGATTGTCCACTATCTAACTTCATTTCCTGCATGGTGTAACTTACCTCTTCGAAAGATATCCCTCCATCATTTGTGCGGAATAGTACTCCTTCAGTACCAGAAGGTCTTGCTGCCCTTAAAAATCCAAGTTCCTCATTAATAAAAGTGATTCCTGCTGCACTACCAACTGTTCCATTGAATGGATTTTGATTAATAACCGTCCAAGTTTTCCCGCCGTCACTCGTCTTTCTGAGTGAATATAAAGTACTTCCTAATGCTTTATCCGCAACATCTAATAGATATCCTACTTCATTTGATAGATAAAACTGTTCATTGGTATTAGGTATTTCTTGCCGATCATCTTCAAGACTATCTTGATATTGAATCGTATTTGACTGACTCCAATCTGGGTCACCAATTACATTATATCTAGCAGGTATGATCTCTTTCTCTTTTCCAGGGACAAAAATAGATACCGTATAGCCAATTATTTCAGATGTAGTTTTTGTAGGAGTCTGCTCCATACCATTCTCATCCATGTGTATAATCCCCTCAGTATTGTAGCCCCAATTTCTTTTCCCGTAATAAACTAACCCATACGTATGTTCATTCCACATATCCACTGTCTGCTTCACTGGAATAACCTTAACCGTTCTAATTAGAGGTTCCACTAGCTTTTCCTCATTATAATCGGCATGTAGATATCCGTTTAATCTTACAGTAATAGTAGACGCCTTATTTTGATCATAAGTGATTAGGTAACTTTCCTCTTCCCCATCAGCATTTTTCCCATAAACAAAAGTATCAAATGATGTGATGGTTCCATCCTGATTAAATTTAAGGTGAAAATCACTTTCCATATATAATTTCTTCGGCAAAGCATATTCTTTATTTATATCTTTAAAAATCCCTTCTACTCCATCCATATAGATGTTGTTATGTTCAAACTCAACTGAAGCTTCATTTTTTAATCTATCAATAAACCAAGCAAGTTCGCCTCCGAAATTTGTTGCACTTTTATAAATCTTCATTCCATAAAATATTGTAATGCTCATGATCATTACAACAGAAACGTATTTCCATGCCTTCAAATTAATCAATTTCTTGGGTTCAAGTTCTTTAGCTTTTATAATTTTCATTGCAGAAAATGCAATTATAGAAATTAAAAGTACTATAGATACCAATAAAATAGGAACAGTATGATTTATTCTTCCATACATACAGAGTAAAGCTAATTCATAACAAAAAATCCAATATACAATTAGGAATAGTGGATTTGTTAATAATGATATTAATATCTTTTTTATATTCCCTCTAAATATGTAAACCACTCCTAACCAAAGTTCATAGACACTTTCACTTATTTTGAGTGTACTTTATTTCGCATGTTTCTTGTCTATTAGTCTATTGATTAATGTAGGCGAAATCCTTATTGAACAATTGTCCCTGAATATTGAGTTCGTAATTAAAGTATAGCAAACTATTATCCTTTAAATGATAAACCTTTTTCTTCTAATGAAGTTCTCATAATAGGTAGGGAGGCTGGTCCAATACCATGGATTTTCAGAATTTCTTTTTCGGTGTACTTTGAGAGTTTTTGCAAAGTATCGATTCCCCCATGAACTAAGGCATTTCTAGCTGGTGAACTTAGTTTCGAAAGGAATCCACTTTCAGGTTTATTCTCTTTATCGCAAGTAGGACAACTTTGGCAGTCACTACTTTTATAATACCTATGTCCTTTTTCACAAACCTTTAATTTTTTTTCAGCTTTCAAATAACCACTCCCAATATATATTGATTCAATGTTAATATATTATTTTTCTATACTTAGTTATACAATCCCGTAAACACTCTCAATGTCCCTATTAAAGAAACTTACTTCTTCTGTTTATATGTACTACTTTATAATATCAATTAGCGTTACTTAAGAACCTGTTCCGATTACTGAATAGGCTACCGATCTCTTATACAAAATTACACCCGATAAATTGATAAGAAATTCAGCTTTCTATTTCTTACCCCTTCGGCATCATGCTCATATCCATATACAACACATTCCAACGGTGACCATCTAGATCAGCAAAACCGCACCCATACATCCAACCTTGGTTCTCTGAAGGTTCACCAAAAATCGTGCCTCCAGCCATTACAGCCCTCTTTGCTATTTCATCTACTTCTTCTTTACTCCCTGCATCTATGGAAAATAATACTTCGGTAGCTTGTTTTGTATCGACAATTTCATGTTTTGTGAAGTTTTTAAAAGTGGAAACAGGAAAAAGCATTACGATAGCATTACTCTCTCCGATGACTAATTGCACTTGATCGCTATCACCAGGTAGTGTATTCGTCGAAAATCCAAGTTTGCTATAAAACTCTTTTGATCTATTTGTATCTTCAACTGGTAAATTGACCCAAAAGTTTTTAACCATAATTATTTCTCCTTTTAAAATTCATTTTTACTTTTCAGTATATTTTCCAGTAAGATATAAATACCTTCTTTCACTAAAAAGTATCTAATTTCCAAGTAAATTAATTGAAATGATTCCGAAATCCCACTTTTATGCGACGTGCTACTAGTAGTTATTCACTCTTTTCCATAACCGCAAAATAATTTTGTTCGCTATCGGCAAAATTGAATACTTTTCCGGAAGGCATAGTTACAATTTCTCCGACTGTGATATTTTTATTTGATAGGGTGCTATGCAACTTATCGAGATCTTCCGAGAAAAACATTAATGAAGGTGTACCAAGATTCAATTCTGGCTGCATTTCAGAAATTATTGCCTTATTGTGAAGTATAATGCTTGTTTCGGCTTCCTTTGTAGCTGCAATTTCAATCCATCTCATTCCTTGACCGTTATCTTCATCTGATATTACGATAAACCCTACTTTTTCTATCCAAAAATCCACCGCATCATCTTGGTTGTTGACATACAACATAACTTGACCGATTTTATTAATCATTTTCTTCTCCCCTTATCAATAATTTATCGCTTATATTTATTGTTGGATTTAATTTGATATTTATACAAACTATTGGCCTTATTACTAAAAGAGCATAAATCCTTCATGATACAATCGCATCCGGTACAGGACTAACCTTTGGAAAACGTTTATTTTTATGGTGAATGAAGGGAAAATCAGCTCAGGAAAATGATAAATTCTTATAAGAATGATTATGTAATTTATCTGGATACAGAAGCATGGTTCTATGGCGGCGGATTGCAAACATCGAAAACCATGATTGGAGATACAAATTCATATTGGAATTAATAGATACACATTCCCTTATTTCATTTCGCTATTTATTGCCTAACGTGACTATATAAAGAAAAACCATCTAAAGCGATCGGGGTATATCCTTTTCCAATAGATGGTTTTTTCTGTGTAACCAGTTGAATAGCGCTTAAACCTGGCGTATTAAACAATCTCAGCATTACCCTATGTATTTCTCTTGGCTACTTAACTTCACTAAAAACGGATATAGAATGATAACCAAAATGAATAAAATAGGGAATAAGCTAAGTATTATAGCTTCTGGCACCTCAAAGAACATTTGAATAATCAGTTGCAATAAAACAATCGGAGTTAACATGCCAATTTCCCCTTTGGATTTTTGCGTTTGATATTGTTTTTCTTCGCAGTACGGGCAAGTCATGGCAGGGTTTAAAGTGGTCGTCTTTATTATTGTTTGTTTCCAACTCCACTGATTATTGCAATTTATGTAGGTATAACATTATATTTTTAAACCAGCTCGATTGCATTGAATACGCAATCGAGTCGATTTATATAGAATTTCATTTTCTACTAGTGGCTATAAACATCGATGCATCTTGATTCGCGAAAATCTGTTTCCCATGATAGAAGGTCTTACATGTAGTCGACGTAAATCCGACTTCGGCTAATATACTTTTTAGTGCATTATGCGAAAATCCACTATGAATTTTCGGATGATTGACTTGATCATTTTTGTCAAAGTCAACAATTATTAGCAGGCCATCATTTTGTAAAATGCTATACAGCTTTTGCAAAATTAATTTAGTATCGGGAATATGAAGAAGAACTAAAGAGAGTAACACGATGTCCGCTTTAAGTTCAGGCATGTCTTCGGTAAAATCTGAATACAGTACTTCGCAGTTAGTCATTCCTCTTGCCACAATCTTATCTGTTGCATCCTGTAATGCTTGTTTTGAAGAGTCCACGAGCAATATAGAATCTACTAAGTCCGTTAGTTCTAAACTAACTAAACCCGAACCGCTCCCATAGTCTACTAACCTTTTTGATTCACTACCTCGTAATAGTGGTCTTACTTCTTCAAGAATAACGTTAACCAATTCCATTCGTTTTTCCGTTTCCATACTTCACTCTCCCATTTCATTTGTTGTATTACTTGATCGGTACCTTGTTTCGTACCTTTTCTGTTACGACAGTAAAGGTATCTAGTAAATTTTCAGGTACCAGATCCTGAAAAGATTAAATTGATTGACGCTAATATACAAAATGTTTGCCAAGTCTAGTCAAGAATAACACCCGATCGCTACGAATTAACAAGAATACAATTCCAGCAGTTTTTCTTTCATTATTTTATTCGGGCTACTCATATCAATAAAATAGGGTAATTGCCATTGTTGTGTTTCCATTGCTTGTTTACTAGTGGGACGATCCCAGCTAGGATACACTCTAATTGCCATTTTCCCTTTTGTTGAACTAGATCTAAGAATATTCTGTTTGAAAAGTACTTCCTTTGGGAAAATAAATTGTCCAAACTCCTGCTCACTCTTATAAGTAGTTATAACTAACAAATCGAGCGCTTCTTCATATGAATAAGGCTGATTTTTATTGTTTTCATCTTTTTTCCAAAGCGCTACAAATTGCCCCACTTTCGTAGGTGTTCTATTCGCTACTCTAAATCGAACGGTTTTAGAGGATATTTGGAATGTACCAGCGCCATATTTAGCATTTTGCTTTTCTTCTTGCACCGACTTCAACTTTAAATTATTTGGCTCATATAGCATTTTATTCATATGGGTTAATGCTCCATAAAAATCTTTCATTGTCCGACTCCTTTACTTCGCAGTTACTTGACCCGTTACGATAGTCTATAATAATTTTCAGCAGTATATATAGACCACCACCAAAACTTAGCACCTTGACTCACAACGAATCTATCCAGCCATAATTCAAAGTTCGATTCTAGTGGCTCAGCTTCTTCAAATGATTCTATACAGGATTTCCAAAAAAGGTAGTTTCTTTTATTTTGTGAGTAGTATTCAGAATTAATTACAATATTATCCTGAGATATGTATGCAATATTATAACAACCTTCATATCGTTCGTAGTGTTCATTTAATTCGATAATTTGTTTTAAGCTATAAAGTTCTATTTCTCCGCCAAATGTGATGTCATCAAATAAACGACAACCATTCGTTATTTTAAGAAATGCTTTATAGTCTGGTGGAATTAGAAAACCCGTTTGTTTTTCAAAGTCATGTATTTCCTCCTCACTTGCTGGTGGATTGAACGTGCATTTAGCTTTATACAAATATAATCTTGTCCGTTTGTGTTATTTGATGTGATTCCCTGTTTTATTTCCTAGTAAACAGGGCTTATTATCTTTGACATGTAGTATTCATCAACAAACTCATCATTAATGAATAAAGAATGTCTTTTTGTTCCCTCGACTTCGAATCCCATTTTTTTATATAAAGCAAGACCAGCTTGGTTCCTTGTAACGACTGTTAATTCTAAACGATGAATACCGTGTTGTGTGGCCCATTGCTCCAACTCTTTAAATAGCTTCGATCCTACACCTTGACCTCGATAATTCTCGGATATACCGACAACAATATAAGCCGAGTGCTTGTTTCTTTTCGCATCGCCACCGATAGCAAATAAGTATCCCACTAACTCATTATTTCTGTTTTCAGCTACAAAAATAGTGGAATTATTACTATCCTTCATACGCTCTATCATCTTTTTTTGACGTTCTATTTCAATTTCTCTTTCCCCAGCTTCCCAAAGCATATATTCAGAACTTGATTCTACTTGCTGAATTAGATTGGAAAGTTTTTCTGCATCTGAATTTTCTATTTCTCTTAATATCAAATTATTTCTCTCTCCCATCATAAATAACCCAACTATATGCCCCTATTGTGGAAAATCCTTATTCAGTTATCGCACCCTTTTGTTGAATCATCATCTACAAGCTATTCGATAAACATCAGCATTTGTAGGAACAAAGAAAAAATCATTTTCTTCTGTTTATCAAACGTACAATTCCAAACACAATAAGTATTAGAGCAATTGGTAAAGTATAAAAGTCATTAATAGGTGTAAGAAAACCTATAAAGAAAGTTACAATACCCAACAGTATTATTCTAATACCCAAACTACTTACCCCGTTTACCTGATCTGAACGCAATCGTTTATACTGCATTCGCGCCTGATTGTAAAAATTCTGAAATTACTTCACTTTTTCTATAGTGATTGTAGAAATTCCGACTGGAGCTACTTCCATAGTCGTACCATCATATCCGACTATCACCTTATCACCTACATGAATCGTTTCTTCTACATTCTCAGGGAGATCAATTTCAACAGTTCCTGAAAGTTTATTATCATTCGCTTCAATTTCAGAAACGTAAGCAGTTCCGCTACTATGGATCTCCTCGATTGTTCCTACAAAAGTTGCTTTAACGTCTTTCTCCAGATTCTCTGAACCGCAGGCAAACAGTAAACTAGTAACTACTGTCAAACAGAGAGAAAAAACCATTTTATTTCTCATTGATTAAGTCAACTCCTTTAAAATACGGATGAATCTTATTGAAAATCATTACACTTTCCGTTTATGAAGAGAGCCTGATTGAGCATTAACCTTCTACTGTTAAAGCTCTTATTTGTGACGAAGTAATTAGCCTTATTAATCACTAAACTCTTTAAAAAGGTTCTTTAATTCTTTTTCGTTATATAAGACGCCACCTTCACTCATAAATTTTTCAATCTCAATTGTTCCATCTTCCATAAACTCGACTTCCCAACGCTGACCTGGTATAGCAATTTCTACCATAATCGCTTCGCTTCTGATCTTGCTCAATTTATAAAATACTTTTCTTTTCTCAAGCTCATTAAGGAAATCATTAAGTTTTTGGACTTCCATTAAAATCACTCCTCAAACATTATTTTCATTGGTTTAGTAACCCACATATTTAATAGTGCTTTTACTTAAGTAGGTTCCAAAGTTTTGAAAACATGCTTTCATTCATCTCAAAATAGACATCTGTATTTCCATAATAGATATATCCATCTTTAAGAAGAGTAAGTGTAACCGTGGAACCGTCATGTAATGCTAAAGTTAGTTCCCTGAATTCTTCGTCATTTCGAGAACCACTTATTGGATCTGAATTTTGTTCGCGAAGATGAGGCTTAGTTTTTTTCAGTTCTTCTAAGAAGGTATTTAATACGTTCATATCTAAAATCGGCTTGTAATTATCAATGTCGTGATCCCAATCACTAAAGGCTCTCCACTGAGCAGTGGATACATTTCCCACCAGATGTAACTTACCAAATACATCCTCCCCACTGCTTATCGTTATTCCGTTAAGACACTCATAAAACTCTGCGTATTGGTTTCCAGCCTGCCCCTCATAAACCATTAATCTGAAATCTTTATCGTAGCCTTTCACAGAATACACATCCATTTCACCAATTGTTGAAGCTAACTCTTCGTCGTAGGCTTTTTGCTTACTCCATTCATCAATACTCCCTTTTGTAGTTCCAAGTTTATCGCCTATAAGAGCTTTTGCATCTGTAGCATGTATTTCTGAGTTTGTTTGAGTATAAATCTTTCCGTTATACACAATTAAGCCAACCATGTCTGCATTTGAAGAATCTTTAGGTAATTGAATAGCTGGGATTTCCACACTTCCATTTTCATTATCCATAAGTGGATCTTGATTGTCTGTTGTACTATCTGAAGTCACGTAATTCATTAAAGTGAATGCTCCAACAGAAATAAGTAAAGCAACTACAATCCCGATACCTTTTACAGTAAATCTTTCTCTATTCTTTTTCATTCTATCCCTCCTACTATTAGTAGACCGAGATAAGTTAAATACGTTACATATTTGAATATATCAGGACTATAGAAGCGCTATCATTCTTCCGCAACCATCCCCATCTATTCACAGAGTTCATTTATAATAATTGAACTTGAGTAGTTAAGTGAAAATAACAATTTGGATTCATTCTACAAATCTTCTCGTAAATGGGATGAATAAATAACTATTCAATTGGAGGTTTTCTTTTACTTTTTCATAGTAAAATAGATATTGATAGGATGTGATGTTAATGGAGGCTACAATTCATGGTATTATTTTGGCATTCGGCTTAATTTTACCACTAGGAATTCAAAATGTATTTGTGTTTTCACAAGGAGCTACACAGCCGCGAGTTCTTCAAGCACTTCCGGCGACTATTACAGCTGCACTATGCGATACTTTTTTAATCGTGTTAGCTGTATTTGGACTATCAGCTATTGTATTGCAATTTGAATGGCTGCGATTTAGCTTAGTCCTCGTGGGTGTATTATTTTTACTGTATATGGGGCTTTCCATTTGGAATACAAAACTAAAAGCAAATGAATCGAATAACGCGTTACCAATCCGCCAGCAAATCATGTTTGCTTTATCCGTTTCTTTATTAAATCCTCATGCTATCTTGGATACAATAGGAGTGATCGGGACAAGCGCGTTAAAATATGTGGGAAAGGAACAAGTATATTTTACAATCGGTTGTATTGCAGTAGCTTGGGCTTGGTTCTTCGGATTAATGATCGCAGGTTCGATTTTGAAAAAGTTGGATACAAGAGGGAGTTTGATGGGTATAATAAACAAGTTTTCGGCATTGTTTATTTGGGGAACTGCTATTTATCTTTTGGTTGGGTTAATGTGAGGGTTAATTATTATTTTGGAATAGAAAAACAGATTAAAAGGCGTCAAGTCTCGACACTATTCTGAATTGTGTTGGAACTTGGCACCTTACTGAAAATATTACTTCCTTAAAAAAAGACTGCAGACAAGCTTCAAATTTATGAGGGTTGCCTGCAGTCTGAGTAGATTAATTATGAGTGGGATTTTTAATTTTCCATGAATCTTCACACGCTTTAAAATTTTGCCATTACTCCACAAGATCGACTGACAGATTCTCAGTCTATGCGCTCAATGATTGTCGCATTTGCCATTCCCATACCTTCACAAATAGACAGTAGCCCATAACGACCACCCGTGCGTTGAAGACGATTCATGAGCGTAATCATTAATTTCGCACCCGTTGCTCCGATCGGATGGCCAAGCGCAACCGCACCACCATCAGGATTCAGTTTTTCGGGATCCGCTCCAATTTCCTTCAACCACATGATTGGAACGGGAGCAAATGCTTCATTCACTTCATACGTATCTATATCTTCAATTGTGAGTCCCGCTTTCTTTAAAACTTTTTGAGTGGCTGCAACTGGTCCGGTCAACATTAATGTCGGATCTGATCCTACAACACTTTTTGCCACTATACGTGCTTTCGGTTTTAACCCTAATTCTTTCGCTTTATCTGCTGACATTATTAAAACAGCAGCAGCACCATCACTCATTTGACTAGAGTTGCCGGCTGTAATGATACCGTCTTCTTGGAATACTGGTTTTAAATTTCCTAACACTTCTACCGTTGAACCTTCCCGTGGTCCTTCATCTTTTTCAAAAACCATCGTTTCATCATTATCCAAAGAAACCGTAATCGGTATGATTTCTTCATCAAAATATCCTTCCGCTATTGCTTTAATTGCTTTATCATGACTTTCCGAAGAATACTCGTCAATCTCTTTACGGGTCAGACCATATTTTTCTGCAACTTTTTCTGCTGAAATACCTTGATGCACAATTTCGTATTTGGATGTTAATTTCTTGCTAGGCTTTGATTCACCCACACTGGAAAACATAGGAACGCGTGTCATGTTTTCTACGCCACCTGCAATGACGATATCCATATCACCCGATGCAATAGCCTGCGCTGCGAAGTGAATTGCTTGTTGGCCAGAACCGCACTGACGATCCAGAGTGATACCAGGGACTTCAATCGGGAATCCCGCAATCAGTGCTGAAGTCCTGGCGATATTCATTGATTGCTCACCAACTTGCGATCCACACCCCATAATAACATCTTCTACTTGCGAAGAGTGAATTCCTGTCTTTTTCACGAGTTCTTTTAAGACTGTGGCTGCTAATTCATCTGATCTGACAGAAGATAAAGCACCTTTTCTTCTTCCGACTGCCGTACGTACTCCATCTACAATTACAACTTCTATCACTAGGATCGACTCCTTTTATTTATTCACATTTTGTGTATCGCTACTGACCCACTCGCGCAATTTAAACTTCATTAACTTACCTGAAGCATTTCGCGGCAACTCGTCCTGGAAAACTGCTTTTCTGGGGATTTTGAATGCGGCGAGATGCTCTCTACAGTAGATATCCAACTCTTTTAGATCGATTGTTTCATTTGGTTTAGTAACAATGACTGCTGTTACTATTTCTCCCCATACGATATCAGGGGTACCGACAATCGCCACATCTGCGATTTGAGGGTGTCCCCCGAGAATATTTTCTACTTCTACGGAGTAGACATTTTCTCCACCCGTGATGATCATATCTTTACTTCGATCTAAAATGTATACATAACCATCGTCGTCCTTCACACCGAGATCACCTGTGTATAACCATCCGTTACGTAGAGTTTCCGCTGTTTCCTGAGGTTTTTTGTAATATTCTTTCATGATAGTAAATCCTTTTAGAATAAGCTCTCCTACTTCACCGGACTTAGCTTCACTACCATCGGGCAATACCATTTTGGATTCTGTCATCCACAAAGCATCTTTTCCAGCAGATCCTTTCTTTGTGAAATGTTCTGCCGGTGTCAAATAGATACCTGAAGGTCCTCCTTCTGTCAAACCACAAAGACTGTAAAAATTAGGCGATTTGAAGAAATCCATGCACGCATTAACCAAGGAGGCTGACATTGGCGCTGCACCGTAGGTAAATCTTTTGATTGAAGATACATCATAACGATCTTTATCGGGATAACTTAAGAGTGCTGAAAATATGGTCGGCACTGCAAAAAAGTTTGTAATCTGATGCTTCTCGATATCTTTAAAAACAACTTCAGGGTTAAAATCACAATGGATCACATGCGTACCTCCTAATGATAGGCCGCTTATTAGACAAATTACCAGTTGTGCTGCATGAAATAATGGCGCAATATGAATATATTTTTCTTCAGAATTGTATCCAAGCGTTCCGGTAATTGCCAACATGACATTAAGTGCACGTTGATGATCAAATAACGCACCTTTTGGATTTCCTGTCGTACCGGATGTATACAAGATATGAATATCATCTGAACTCTCTATTTTAGTTAAAGGATTAGCAGTATTTTTTGACAAGACATTTTGTAGTGATAGAGTTTCTTCTGTTTTGGGATTCTCTGTTACAATTATTTGCCGAATCGCAGAAACATTTTTTCCCGCCTTCACTACCACATCTTCAAATTCTGTATCACAGATGACCATCATACAATCGGACTGATCCATAATATACGTTATTTCCCTTTCAACTAAACGGAAATTCATAGGAACCAATATGAAGCCCATTTTTATACAAGCATAGTAAGAAATAACGAAATGATCGGAATTCTTCATCATCAATGCAATTTTCTCACCTTTTTTCACACCCAGATTTGCTAAACCATGAGCAAGTTTATTTATCTCATTATTTAACTCTGCATACGTATATGAACGATTTTCATAATATAAAGCCATTTTGTCTGGTCTTTTCGATGCGTTCTGCTCAAATAATTGTGATAAATTCATAGTGAATTCCTCCCCTAAAGCGATTTTTCTATTTATACTATCAAAATCCTTTTACTGATTTTTAGCGTGGAGACATCCTTATACCACCATCCAAACGGATTACTTCACCATTTATATATTCATTTTCTATCATGAAAAGTACCAAGGAAGCATATTCATCAGGTTTGCCTAAACGCTTTGGAAATTCGACAGACTGCTCCAGCTTGTCAATGACTTTCTGATCAAGCGTTTCTGCTAAAGGCGTGCGGAATAGTCCTGGCGCAATTGTATTGATTCGAATACCATGACCTGATAGATCACGGGCCACAGGTAGTGTCATTCCTGCAATTCCCGCTTTACTCGCTCCATAAGCTGCTTGCCCCATTTGACCATCAAATGCAGCGACCGAAGCAGTATTCACAATAACCCCTTTTTCTCCCGAATCAGTTAACTGGTCATTCTTTACCATTTCCTGTGCAGCCAAACGTAATACATTGAATGTGCCAGTTAAGTTAATATCCACTACTTTTTTAAAATTCTCCAATGGAGCAGGACCTGAGCGTCCTAATGTTTTTTGCGGTGTCCCAACACCTGCACAATTCACGCAGATATGTATGGCTCCGAAATGGTTCACCGCTTTTTCGATTCCTGCCTGTACAGACGACTCATCAGTTACATCGACGGTTGCATAGAATGAATTCTTTCCTAATTCATCACAAACTTTCTGAGCATTTTCTTCATTGACATCAAAAATCATCACTTTCGCACCACGTGCAACCAAATTTCTTGCGGTGCTATGCCCCAGTCCTGAAGCTCCCCCAGTTATGATGGCTACTTTATTATTAATATCCATTACGTTCACTCCTCTATAGATTAATATCCTTTAAATACCGGTTTGCGTTTTTCGCTAAAAGCAGCCAATCCTTCCGCCATATCATACGTTCTTGTATGCGCTTTCAAAGATAGCAATTCTTGTTTTAGTGCAATATCAATCGGTTGCTCCAATCCATCGGCAACGAGCTGTTTCATCTTTTTAAGAACTAGAGGACTCTTTTCGGAAATTTTGTCAGCAATTTCTTGAACGACTCTTTCTAATTCTTCTGCAGGTACAACTTCTTGCACTAATCCATACTCTTTCATTTGTTGAGCACTTATAAAATCTCCCGTATACAATAAATACTTTGCACGATTCACACCGATCTTTCTCGGTAGTTTTACTGCACCCCCAGCCCCCGGCAGTACACCAAAGTTTGCATGAGCATCTCCTATTTTGGCTTTTTCAGAAGCTATAATAAAATCTGCAGTCATCGCAATCTCCAACCCCCCAGCGAGAGTCAAACCATTTAAAGCGGCAATCAGTGGTTTACTCAACTTTTCCAATCTGCCGTAAAGTGTATCCACTAGATCCAGTAGTGCAGGTTCTTTTGAATGTTTCATTTCTAAATCATTTACTAGCTCTTTTAAATTGGCTCCTGCACAAAAAGCTTTTCCTTTTCCGGATAGAACGACTACTCGTACGTCCTCATCCCGTTCTGCCTGATCCACTGCGTTTGCCACATCATACAATAACTCTTTGCCGATAGAATTCATTTCATCGGGACGATTTAGATAAATCCAGACTGTTTGATTTCTTTTTTCATAGATTACTGATTCACTGTCCATTTTGCATCCTCCCTTTAATTGAAAACATCCGTCTTCTTCCAATCTTCAATTTGCTCTAAAGTAAAACCTGAACCCAATAAAATTTCTTTGGTATGCGCTCCCGCATCTACTCCTGCATGGAAGTAAACAGGATCGGCGGATGAAAACTTGATTGGAGAAGCTATTTGTGGCTGTGAAGCACCATTCAATAGCGGTACGTCAACGATCATCTTTCTTGCTTTGAGTTGGGGATGATTGCAAGCTTCAGCAAAGGTAAGTACTGGTTCTACACATGCGTCAAGATTCTGATTGAAGATTTGTAGCCATTCATCGAAATCTTTTTCAAGGAAACTATCCTTTAGCATCTTTTTAAATGCTATCTGGTCTTCTTCTTCCTCGCTGAACGCTTTGTGAATCCATTCCTCTTTATCCAGTGCCTCGCATATCGATTTCCTGAATTGTGGCTCTATACTCCCTACTGAAAAGAAACGATGATCTTTGGTTTCATAAAAGTCATAGAAGGATCCGCCATTCAACATATGCTTTTCCGCTTCAGGCTCTCTGTTTCCAGCAAGGTATCCCGAACCATGGAATGCATTGAGCGCAAACGTTGTATCTGTCATACTAATATCGATTGCTTGCCCCTTGCCACATCGTTCTCGGGAATATGATGCTGCCAATATACCAATAACCGCATGCATGGAACCACCTGCAATATCGGCTATTTGGATTCCCGCCGGTGCCGGTAATTCATCTTTGCGTCTAGAATAATCCATCACACCCGCCACTGATAGATAATTATTATCATGACCCGCTCTCATTTTATAAGGTCCTGTCTGGCCATATCCTGTGATCGAACAATATATCAACTTAGGATTGATTTGACTGAGCGATTCATAATCCAGTCCGAGTCTCTTCATGACACCTGGCCTAAATTGTTCAATCACGATATCATACTCTTTGATTAATTCTTTAACAATCTCCACCGCCCCCGGTGATTTTAAGTTTAACGCCAACGACTTTTTCGATCGATTAAGATGTCCATGTGCAGCTGATTTTCCAAGTGAATCCATAGGCTTCATTTCTCTTACCAAGTCTTTTCGTGAAGGTGATTCTACACGAATCACCTTCGCCCCCATATCCGCAAGCATCATGGTTGCATAGGGACCGGGTAAAAGTGTTGAGAAATCAAGTATCTTCAATCCTTGTAATATTCCCATTCTGTCTTGTCACTCCTTTTACTTGCCGAAAATACTTTTACCGATAATCTCTTTCATGATCTCAGATGTTCCACCGTAAATCCTTTGAACCCGAGCATCAACAAAGGCTCTTGCTACAGGGTATTCTTGCATATATCCATAGCCTCCGAACATTTGCAAACAGCCGTCGGCGATTCTTCCTTGTGCTTCTGTACATGACAACTTCGCCATACTAGCAGTTTCTGTATCCAACTTGTCTTGTTCAATCAGTTCCAAGCATTCATTCACAAATGCTCGGTGTATACGCACTTCTGTTTTCATTTCGGCCATTCGGAAACGAGTATTCTGGAATTGACTGATCGGCTTACCAAATGCTTCACGCTCTTTTGCATATTTGATAGTTAGTTCCATAATTCCTTCCATAGCACCTTGCGCACCTATCGCCAGAATGAATCGCTCTTTTGGAAGTTCTTTCATCAAGATTTCAAAGCCACGGTGTAAATTCCCTAATACTTTTTCTTTCGGTACAAACACATCTTCCATAAAGTGTTCCGAAGTATCACTTGCATGTAGACCTATTTTTTCAAGGTTTTTACCTTTCACAAACCCAACAGTTGGCAAGTCTACAATAAATAGTGTAGTACCACGCGAACCTGCCACACTTAAGTCTGTTCTGGCCGCTACAATAACAAAATCACAATGTTGGCCATTACTGATAAATGTTTTGGATCCATTCAATTTATACATATTTTTTGATTCATCAAAAACAGCTGATGTTTTGATTCCTTGAAGATCACTTCCTGCATTGGGCTCAGTCATGGCGATTGCACCGATCAACTCGCCTGTTGCCATTTTAGGTAAATAATGATTTTTCTGTTCTTCTGTTCCTGAAGCCAAAATATAGTGGGCTACAATATTCGAATGGACAGAGATGTTCCCTGCTATTGCTGGATATTGTAAGTAGCTTAGCTCTTCCACTACGGTTGATGAATAGATGAACGGTGCACCCGTACCTCCATATTTTTCAGGTATATCAATATTCAGTAATCCCTCATCGCCTAACCGATTCCAGAGTTTACGCGGTATGTTTCCATCTTTCTCCCATCCCAAATACTCGGGTTCCAATTCTTTTTTCGCAAATCCTTGAATTGATTTGCGAAACAAATTCAACTCATCTTCTATTTTCGTATCTACTCGCATCTAATTCATCTCCCTAAAAATTAATAGTTATTCAAAAAGTCTATTTACACTTTTATTATTTGCAAGAACCATGCCACTTCTTAAAATGCCGTTATATCAAGTGGTGTAAAGGGACTGAAATAAAAAGTGTATACTTTTCTGTAAACTTGACTGTTCACTATATGACAGAGTTTACACAATGTTGTAAACTAAGTTCACATATAGTATGATTATTTTGATTAATTAGACGTATTAGTAGAGGTGATCAAATGCTAGTTCAAGATGTCATGATAAGAGACTTCCCTGTTTGTACGGCTGATCAATCTATACAAACTGTACTCATTCTTTTTTCAGAAATCGATTCCCACATTATCCCTGTAGTGGATGAGTCTTCTAAACTAACTACTATAATTACTAAAAATAAATTGATACAAGCATTGAGTGATGGAGCCAATACAAAAGAAGCCATATCTAGTTTTCTAACAAAAAACCCCGTATATCTAAAACCAGAGATGTTGCTTACTACTGCTAAAACATTGTTGCTTAATAATAATATTGGTCATGCACCTATTGTGGATGAATTCTCAAAACCTATAGGTCTCCTTTCTACTGCGCAGATCTTATGGGCATACGACTTGAGCTATGAACGGATTCAAAGTCAACTTTCATTGATTTTTGAGAATATGAGTTTTGGACTTTTCTCTGTGGATAAAAACTTAATTATTACAACAGCTAATCCGATTGCCGAGAACCTTTTGCATATGACGGCTAGTGAAAATTTGTCAATAAAAGAACTACAAGGACTAGAAGAAATAAACGACTTGTTGGTGGGAGTTCTAGAACAAAGTAAACCTGTCATGAAAAAGAAAATACAGATTCACGACCGTATTTTAATTGTTCAGTGTTACCCCTTATACGAGAAGGGAAAATTAGTAGGCTCGATGGTTATAACGGACGACTGGACCAATTTCGAAAAAATGGCAAATGAATTACGATTTTCGAAAGAATGGGAAGAAAAGTTGCACAGCGCGATAGAGATGGCTTATGATGGATTGATTTTAGTCGATTATGATGGAGTCATTACAATGATCAATAAAGGCTTCAGCGACTTATTTTCTGTCAATGAGAATGACATTCTAGGAAAGCCAGCTTCAGAGTGGTTTCCAGAACTAGGTTTCTCCGAAGTATTATCCACCGGTGTAAAGATAACAAATTCTGCTAAAATAATTCATGATACACAATGTCTAATTACAATTCGACCTATTAAAAACAATGAACAAATTATTGGAGGGATATGCAAAGTAACGTATCGAGGCTTAAAGCAGTTACAAGAAGCTTTAAAAAAGGTATCAACACTGGAACAGCAACTGAGTCACTACCAAAAAGAGCTCGGTGATTTAAAAGGAACGAAATATTCATTCGCCGATATCGTTGGGGAATCCCGTATTATCCAACAAGCGAAAAACACAGCTGCTTCAGCTGCCAGCAGTACTTCGACAGTACTATTACTTGGAGAAAGTGGGACCGGAAAAGAATTATTTGCACACGGTATCCATGCATCCTCTTCACAAATGGGCAGGTTCATTCAGGTGAATTGCTCGGCTATACCACACGAATTAATGGAATCTGAGTTCTTTGGTTACGAAGACGGAGCATTCACAGGGGCCAAAAAAGGTGGGAAAAAAGGAAAACTTGAAATGGCACAAAACGGCACACTCTTCCTAGATGAAATTGGGGATATGCCCCTTGCTCTTCAATCAAAACTCTTGCGTGTCTTGCAAGAAAAAGAGTTCGAACCTATTGGTGGGCATCGTGTTGTCAATTTGCAAACCAAGATTATTGCAGCTACGAATAAAAACTTGGAAGATCTAGTTAGTGAAGGGAAGTTTCGAGAGGATTTATTTTATCGTCTGAATGTTATTAGAATTGATATTCCTCCCCTGAGAAAGCGGCTGGATGATTTGCCGGATATCGTACATTCAATAATCAATAGACTGAAAAAATCTGAATTTGATTTGCAGGGAATTACACATTCCGCTTTGACGAAACTCATCAGCTATCAATGGCCCGGCAACATAAGAGAGTTGCATAATATTATCGAACGCGCCGCAAATTTAACGGAAGATGGTTATATTGATATCCACCATATACCAGAAAGCCTTGGATCACCTACTTCTAATCGCGCTGAAAGATCGCAAAGTGCACACTCATACTCTCAAGATAATGTTGCCGTATATAAGCACTGTGAAAAAGAGAGAATCGAATCCGCTCTGGTCATTGCCAACGGAAATAAAGCAAGAGCGAGCCGAGATCTTGGAATTAGTCGGACATGGCTCTATAAAAAGATTCGAGAGTACGGCATTGAGTGAGCACTCTGCCTTTTTGAAATGGTAAGTTACGCGCAATCAATAATGCGACCAGAGCTGTCTTGATTATTCTTTTCGCTTTATTTCTCTCCTTTTATTCTTAGATAACCTAATTATAATCAGGTTGCCGTCTGTTTTTTGCAATGTAGATAAGGAGAGAGTGAAAAAAATTTCAAAACTTTTACATTACCTTTTATAGATAGTGTCTTTTTCGATAGTTTTCTACTAAAGCAAATTCTGCTTTCTATCTTCTCTAAATATCCTTACCAGCAATCCATCGCTATTTTCATGCAGACAACGTATAATAAGAAAAGCAGAAGAAGAATTCAATCTTCCTTTAGTTAAAAAAAGAGGTGCAATTACTTGAAACAATTTGAAACAGCATTACCCGAGCAGTATGAAACATTAAAAAAACAGGCCAATTATACGTCTAGCTGGCGAGATCGTTTGGAAGCAGTCAACATATTATCGGATTATCAACATGACAAAATCATAGATTTATTAAAAAATCGTATGCAGCATGATACTGTCCACCAGGTGCAAGTAGCTGCCTATGAAGCACTTACCGCATTTGGTGAGGTTGTAGAAAAGCCATCTCCTGCTCGCTTTGATATTATCAAAAACACAGACAAGATCTTCCTTCGCGTCAAAAAGAGCTTGCCGAAAGACCATACGGTGGCAGACTTTGCGGATAAACTACAACGGATGCGTGTAGATGTCTTTGATGCATATGAAGGCGACAAAGGTGTAGAATTTATAAATTGGTTAGAGGAACGTTGGGCAAAGCTGTAATACGTAGTTTTGTGATGTATAAAGGAATGTCATTCTCTCCGTTTTTGGAGTGGATGGCTTTTTCTTATGTTACAGCGTGATTCGCCGAAACTGCTAAGATTCTATGATGTTCGTCTTTTAAATGGAGTTGGAGTTTTGAAATTGATTCATTTATTTGATAAAAGTATCTCATTTATTGTCCCGTAGCCGTCTTCTATTTCTCTTTGTTGCCAAATCTGCCAGTCTAACCGGTATGGGTAATCGACTTTCACTATTTAGTAATTCCTTAGTAATAGTAGTTGCTGTTGGTAAGTCTATATAGTTCCCACATGAAACAAATATAGGTTTTACATCTTGATGTGTCCGTAAAACCCTGCCGTATATCTCCCTATTTATGACTATCTCTACATACGAGCCTGTCCTATTTTCAGGCATTTCAAATTCGACATTAGCTATTTTCAAGTAACTTTTGGCGATGCCGATAGTTGGTTTATTTAAAAAGAAAGAAGCATGAGTTGCGATTCCCATATGCCTCGGATGCAAATAACCATTGCCATCGAACATAAATAGATCCGGCGCGTGTTGAAGCTTTCGGGCCGCTTCAATAACTAGGGGGAGTTCCCGAAATGCCAAATATCCTGGTATATAAGGGACTACGACAATTCCAGTGCTATTGGTTTCTTCAATAACCGCCTTTGTAGCATAGTCCATGACGATTATGCTACAAACACCCCATTCAATCCCTTCATCCTCCCAGTAAGCTACATCGACGCCCGCAATGAACTTGATATCAGTAGCAGTCAATCTATTTACCATACTTATCTTTTCTTTTAAACAGGTTTGAATGGCATTCCATTTCTTTTTGTCGGTTGATAGCGGATGGATATCCTGTATGTTTATGTTCATTCCTCCTAGACGACTTAATTATCTAATTCTATCGAGAAATCGGTCAGCTTACTTTTATCCATAATATGTTCGTTGCTATTTATATATATACTTCTACTATGTAAGAGATTTTTCATTTTTTAAGATCCATTCTCGTTCTTCCCGTTACAACTCTATCCATTTTCAAAAAAGAAAAGCACCGCGGCATGCGATACTTTTCTCTACTTCACTATTTATGGATAACGTACGATAAATCGTAACTTCTTCAACCCTTTTTTCGATTTCTTCACCGCAGTATGAACGTGCGCAAATAACGTTTCTACTTCCGCCCGTTCTTCATGGGTCACGCCGTGTGGACTGTACATAGCCTTTTGATAGATTTTCAATCCATCCTCGAAGTCTTGTCGAAGTCGCGGATCGATTTTGCCAACTGCTTCAGGTACTGTTTCAAATGAAGGCAGCTTCGCGACAACTTGTTCTTTTTCAAGCATCTGCACCATGAGCTGAACATGATGTACAACGGCTACTCGATGATCTTTCACTTGAAGTTTTTGTTGACGTTTTCTTTTTCTTAAGAAGTACAGCAATAACAGGATGAATATAACGAACGCAATGACGATATTCAACCAGAACCATATAGTAGTGTTCGAATTCACTTGCTTCGTGTCTTCTGGCTTATCTTGATCTTGTTGCACTTCTGTCGTGTCATTCGGTTCAGGTTCAGCCGTACTTCCGCTGTTTGCATTCGGTAAATCAGCACCTGCTGCTGGATAGTCTTGTTTATTGATGTCCGGCATTTTCTCAGCATACCCCGGTGTCACTTCAATCGGTACCCAGCCGACCATGTCGACGTAGATTTCTGTCCACGCATGGGCATTTTTCTCGCTGACGTTGATTTCACTGAATGACTGTAAATCTTTCACGTCATCCAGTCCGACGATATAGCCTTCCGCATAACGCGCAGGCGTTCCAAGCATTCTGAATGCCAATGTTGCGACTGTCGCATAATGAACGGAATAGCCTTCTTTCGACTCTTCCAAAATACTTGTCAGGAAATCCTGGTCTTTTATCGGTTTGGCTTGTTCGTTATAACGCATCGACTGTGCGAGGAAACGGTCCACTTCCTGAATCGTTTGTTCGTACGGTAAACGCGTTTCTGAATCGACTACACCTTCGTCCATATGGTTGCGCAGCACATTCAAACTATCTTGAGGCACCGCGAGATATTCGTTATAGACGTATTGGTTATAATAACTTTCACGACGTAAATAGTCGGTGTCTTTTGTTTTGTACAACGCATTCGCGATTTGCGGATAATCGGTGTACGGTGTCAGCATATAGTGCATTTCCACTGTACGTCTGCCGAATATCCCTGTCGCATGTAGCGCGTCGGCTTGTTTGGAACGGACAAGCTGATCATCCAACTCCGCTAATTCATACGGTGCGTAAATATAGCGACTGGATGCAGCGACGTTTTGAATGACGAGTTTCGCTTCTTCGTACTCTTCCGGCAAACTACTTTTCGCTGCCAAACTCAATTGTTTCGCTCCGGTGAAATCTTCTTTCTCTAGCGCTTCAAGCAGAGACTTCTCTTCCCTATACGCTTCCCCACCGATTTCCTTCCAACCACTCGGCGTGTAAGTTGAACCGACGAATCCTTTCAAATACAGTGGACTCGGATTTTCCATCGCGACTTTTAACGCGGTATAATCGCCCGGTGTAAACGTGGAAAGCCGATCGAAGTTGCCAGCTGTCAGCACAGGTTCTTCACCTTTAAAATAGCGTAACTTCTCATCTTGATACCGTACAGCATCTTCCATTTTCAGACTGCCCGTAAATTCTTCATTACCATTTTCATTGATCGCCGTATACGTGATCATCAGTATGACCAATGAAATAGGCACGATCGCAATCCGTTTCCACCAGTGTACAGTTAATTGATTCATATACAGCAATGCCAGAATCAGTGCCGCGAAAAATAGAATATCGAGAATCAATGCGGGTGATGTGCCAAGTAGTAATTGCATCGACCAAATCACGATAGCGAGCGCAACAGGAATCCAACGTTTTTGATTCGCAATGGCGTAATAAATGGCACTGCCAATTAGCAAAGTGATTTGACCGAGGATCATGCCGTTTAGCCACGAAGTCGTTTCATTGACGGACAATAGATCCATATAGATATGTTTGTGTTCTGAGAGTGTGATGAACAACGCGTTGATCGTTCGTTTCACGTCGTCTATGTACGTTGACAAGAAAATCAAACTAACGATCACGCTTGCAATCAAGACGATGTCGCCGCCACGCTGTTTCCACAGTATCCGTGCAACCATCCATAGCAAGACGAGAATGAACGCGGGCACGCTACTCACCTCAGGAAACAGCATCGCACGGATTACGAGGAACGCCGCTAGGAGGACACTATACGCAACTACTCCATCCAGCCATTTCATGCGACTGATCCCTCCTTCTGATCCGAGATCACGATCGTCTGATATTCGGTACTACGCGCACTATTGGTCGTCAATACGATACAGTTTGGATAGGTTCGTCTGAGCTTTTTCCACTGTTCATCTGACATCGAAACGTGCGTGACACTTCTCGTCAACACTTCTTTTATAGCGTTCGCTGCATCCTGTTCATTGTCGATCGTCAACTGCTCACCTGTCGAATGATCCACTAGAAGGTGGACTTCGTGATCGCCTGCAACATAGGAATAAAGCAGAGCGGAAAACGTCTCGATGAATTCATCATATAATGCCACACGATTGGTGAAGGATGTAAAATCGATCGTCATCATGACGGCATCTCCTGTCAGCGTTTCATGCTGTTTGACGAATAGCTCATCCACTTTACTTGATAATTTCCAGTGAATTTGTTTGACCGAGTCGCCCGGTTTATATACCGACAACTCCGCCAGCTCTTCGCCAGCGATCTTCTTCATCGGGATGATGCCCGGCGTTTGTAGCACATGTTGATTTTGCTCGATGCGTTGAAGTTTCAGGAAATACGGATTCGGCATGATCAACATCGCGGATTGCGTATCCATTTTCTGCATCGAACGGAAGAATGTGAAACTGTCTTTGATTGTCAGTTGGTTGATTCGTATAGTCACTTGCCCCATATATTTCTGCGGCAGCACGAATGAAAACTCTTCCGTACTTTTCGCTGGGATGGACAAGTTGTGCTGGTGACTTTCTTGTCTACCAGTAAATATATGCTCGATGACGAGATGTATTTGTAGTTGTGTAACAGGTAAGCGACTTGTATTTTGTACGCGCAGTTGATAGCTCATTTGTTCATTTTTATAAATTTCATTCGCCGTGATGATCTCGCACTGGATTTTTCCTTTGACGAGATAGACGCTTAACACGAGCCACAGCCATAAAAGAAACGAACCAGCTGCGAATAATAGAGCGAAATGCGTCGTCGTGAAGATGAAAAACGCAAGCGTAAACAGTAGCCACACGACGCTAATGAGTAATGTCCATATCATACGATCAGCCCTTAAAATGTCGCAAGCATTGCTTGGTCGGGAGTGGCAACACTTTGCAGTAATTTTTCGAGTAGCGTATCCTGCTCCTGTTCAGTACCTGGCACGCTCGACATGACGATGCGGTGTCGGCTCGTCGGCAACCACACAGCGTGGACATCTTCCGGAATGACGTAATCGCGTTGTTGTAAGAAGGCATGCGCTTTCGCCATCTGACATAGAGCAAGTGCGCCACGTGGACTGATTCCTTGATGAATCGACGGGTGATTTCTCGTTTTCTCGGTGAGTGCCGTGACGTAGCGCAAGATTTCATCGTGAATGAACAGGTTCTGTACTTGGTGTTGCAGCGCAAGCAATTCATTTTTCGTAATGATTTGAGTGAGTGATGACAATGGTTCTGCCTGCTGACGATTTCTCAGCATGTCTACTTGGTCTTCAAAATCGGGATATCCTACGCTCAACTTGGTCATGAAACGGTCAATTTGCGCGCTCGGTAGTGGTTGTGTACCGATTGTACCGTACGGATTTTGCGTCGCGATGACGTGAAACGGTGCTGGCAGCGGATAGGTTGCGCCGTCCACTGTCACTTGTTTCTCTTGCATAGCTTCAAGGAGCGCTGCTTGCGTTCTCGAAGACGTCCGGTTAATTTCATCGCCGAGCAATAAGTTGCACATAACCGCGCCTTCTTTAAAGACAAATTCGTTTTTCTCTTTGTCGAACATCGTGAATCCGATGACGTCAGACGCGACGACATCCGGTGTGAACTGGATGCGGTTCGAATCGAGACCGACGACTCGGCTGAATGCTTTCGCGAGTGTCGTTTTCCCGACTCCTGGTAAATCTTCTAGCAATACATGTCCTCCGGCTAGGAACGTCATCCACACTTTTTGGATGACGTCGTCTTTACCGTTAATCACCTTTTTCATTTCATTCAGTACGTGTGTTGATGGATTGCTCATTGTTTAGTTCCTCCTGTTGTGTAAGTTCACCGCGTCCACGATGTCTTCCGCTGTGATGGCATATGGGAATAATCCGCGTGCGATTTTGCTGGCGGCGGTTGTGTAGAAGCGATTGGATGTGAAAAAGGTTTTTGGATTATTGATCGCGATAAGTGATTTATCGAACAGCATGCCGACCCGTGTAGATACTTCTGCTGCAAATTCAATATCATGTGTCACAATAATCGTCGTGATGTTCTGTTTTTGAAGCGTTCGGATCAACTCCGTCACCTCTCGTTTGGACATGACATCCATGCCTTTCGTCGGCTCGTCGAGCAATAAAACATCTGGTTTATGCAATAATAATTTCGCAAGCGCCGTCTTCTGCTGCTCTCCACCACTTAAATCGAATGGATTTCGCTTTGCTAAATGTTCGATACGTAGCTGCTGCATCATACCGGACACAGCGGATTCTCTCTGTTCTTTCGGCAATTTCTGCACAGGAACCGCGTGAATCAGCTCTTCTTTCACCGTTGAATGCATGAATAAAGCTTGCGGGTTTTGCGGCAATAAGACGATATTGCCTTTCCACTTATCCGGCACGACGTTATCCAACCACACCTTTCCGGCATATGGCTTATGCAATCCAGCGAGCAATTTCAATAATGTAGACTTGCCGACTCCATTGCCACCGACAATCGTAAAAATTTCACCGCGATGTACGGTGAATGTCATATCGGCGAGTAGATCATCACTCTTGCGATTGTATCGAAAATACACATCTTTCACTGTAATGAGCGGTGGATGCTTTTTTTTCACGGGACCCATTGGCAAAATTGCCGGTGGATATTGCCGAATGAAATCCATCCCTTCGCGCACCGTAATCGGCGTCTCATCACGGAATCCGAGCTTATAATAGACACGCATCGCTGTTGTGAGTGCGTCGAGCATCGGATGTTCTAGCAACAAGTTGCCGATTGCTTTAGGCGTCGTGTCATATAGAAGTGAGCCGTTTTCCATGAACAACACTCGATCGCACACCGGTAATAATTCTTCTAGCCGATGCTCCACGATTAAAATCGTCATGCCGAGTTCGCGATTGATTTTCTCAAGCAGTGTCAAGAACTCTGAAGCCGCAATGGGATCAAGTTGGGAAGTCGGTTCGTCAAGCAATAAAATATCCGGCTCCATCGCAAGCACTGCCGCTAGATTGACGAGTTGTTTCTGCCCGCCTGATAAATCACTAATACTGTTATGCAACCAGTTTTGGATACCAAAGAAACTGGCGACTTCAGCGATTTTCTGCTGCATGTCTTCCGTCGATACACTCATATTCTCGAGACCGAATGCCAACTCTTGCCACACTTTCTCCATGACCATTTGTTCATCTGGATTTTGCATCATGTAGCCAATAGCAGTCGCTGTAGTCGACACAGGCAGTTCATCGATTTTTTCACCGTTAAAATACACCGTGCCGCTTAGTTTACCGTTCGGTCGCATTTCCCGCTTCACCATTTTCAATAACGTAGACTTTCCTGAACCGGTAGGACCGAAAAGCGTTACGAATTCTCCTTGTTTAATCGAAAAGCTAATGTCTTGCAACACATGGTGTTCTTCATAATGGAAGTTTAGATTTTCGACTGTAAGTATCGCCATTTGACACTCTCCTTCGCTTCATAGATAAACGGTAATAGCATCAGCAAACCGATAACCACATAATGTCCTGCGCCTAGCGTCTGTTCACTGATCTTCGGGTAATACTGCGTTTGGTGTTGCGTAAAGTATCCGATGTAGTACAGAAGAAACAGAACGAGTCCAGCCGTCAATATTCCGTCTCGTTTCGTGAACCGCATCATCTTATACTGCGTTCTTTCTTTCGTGATTCCATATCCTCGTGCCTTCATGACATCTGGCTTCACAAAGACAAACTCCGCTGTCTGAACGAGCGTCTGCCGCCACAATGCGAACGCGCGGCGAAGTTTCTCCACTCTGCTTCCTACTTTGTAATAGCCGATCCCGCGTTGTGCCATTTGCTTTTCACGCCATGTTATTTTGAATAACGGAATGAATCGCCACAACATGGAAACGAGGATGCCGAGGTTTGCGGACACGTTCGTCAGTACGGCGAGTACTTTATTCGTTGTGAAAATCTCGAAATAACTCTTTGTCCAGAAACTGGTTGCGACTACGGCTCCCGCAACGACGAGTCCTTTCGTCACGGCTTCAAGCGTTACCGCATGGTCATTAAGGAAAAACAACGGAGTGAAACCGTTATGGACATAAGATGGATAAGCTGCGGCAATTAGTAGGAAGACGAAAAAATAATAGATCAGATCTTTACTGGCAGACCGTACACCGTGCAGCATGAAGAAATACAGAATGCCTCCGGTCATGGCCAGTGCCACGATGATGGGATGAAACGAGCTGAACATCGTGACCAAAACAACTGTTACGTAGACAAGTAGCAATATAGGGTGAAAGTTTGAGAATGCGCTCATCTAGTTTCCTACTTTCTTTTATTTTCGTATGTAGCCATCTAGATCTCTACCTACATCACATGTGTAATGGAACTCCACTTCATCACCGTCTTGCAGTTCGTATTGACTGACGCCACGGCTCGGAAATTCGCCGTTCACTTTATACATCCAGCCACTTAACGGACCACAATTAAACTCATATAAATAGTTAATGCCTTGGACGTAAATACTGTTGTATATATTGTAGTCCGCTCCTTGGTACTCCATCGGGATGCGATGATGGCGTGTCGCGCGATCGAGTAGTTCAAATGCGGTATCGCCACTGCGCAGCACATACTCCGTTTTCTCAAGGATTTCGCCGTCTGGTTCTACATATTTCTCGAGACCCGGTTTCAACTTGTCCATGGAATCCAGGACGGTGTCACTTCGTATCTCAAGTGTCACCGTCTCCGAGTCATCCGTAATTTCGTCGATATGGGTCAAGTAATACTCTTCCACCGATTGAATCTTCGTTCCCGTGACCAGCCACCCAACGATAAAGAGGATGAATGCTACGGCTAATAGATCTTTCTTCATTATATCCCTCTAATCTCTCTGACGCCTTCTTTTTTTGATTCTCAGTAGCACTACGATGAGTAAACCTACTGCAACGATTCCGAGCGCCCATGAAATGCGCTGTGCTCGAACGGCATTGTCAATTTGCGTTTTTGATTTCTTGAGATCTTCATAGTTCAAGACTTTTCCTTGATCATAGAGAGACAGTGCGTTGAATCGCTTGAGAATCGCATCGACGTTGTCTTGATCTTTGCTTGTTAATTCATTGAATGGATACAGTTGATCGAGTACATCTTCATTGATACGTTGGATTTCGGCTTCTATTTTCTCCATCTCTTCTTTGTATTCATATAGTTGGGCCAATTGTTTTTCAAAGTCGCCTTTATTATCTGCTTGTTCGAACTGGTCGATCATTGAAACGACGTCAATATACGGCTCTGTCGTCAGAGGTGTAGAAATCGCATCGATTCTCTTTACATCTTGTTCGGTAATACTTCGTGGCGCGGTTTGCTCTTGATAGATCGGTGCAATCGTGCCGGCGCCCTTCGTGTACACTTCATAAGCCTCGCTAAATGCAGGAAGATCGAGTGGGATGGACTGCTTTTTTGCAGCTTCCGCGAGCGTATGGAAGTTGTAGACATAGGACCGTTCCTCTATCGGGAAGTTTTCATATGTATCGAGCAATTGCTGAAGCCGTTTGGCGTCGGTCTGTTCATGGATAGCCTGAATGTCTTCCATCAGCTTCGTCATTTGTCGCTTCATCTCTTGCGGATTTTCAGGGCGGAAATCATACATGGAACGATAACCGTTTTCGAGTCGGTAGAGCGATACCAATGCATAGAGTACTTGTTCAGAAGCCATCGAGTTCGATTCATCCGGTAAAGAAGATGGATTATCTGCGTTATACGTTTTTGCATGGACAAATCCGCCATCTTCCATTTGGTAGTCCATGATGAAATCGAGCAATGAATGATCGCCTTTCTTGAAGCGTTCGTCTTCATTCGGATGGATACCGAGTGATGTTAGCGCAACGAGTACTTGTGCCGCACTTTCGACATTTTCGTCATGTAGCGTGCCATAGCCTCCAGTGGACGTTTGCATATCAGACAACTTTGCGAGTGCTTCGTCAACGATAGTATGAATCGTTTTTGTGACATCCTCACCTGTATCTTTTTGTGTATAGCTGAATTCTTCCGTGCTTTGATAATATGGCGAGAGTGCTTGGATCGCCATGGCGGTCATATCGGTCTCTGCTTCGTCTTGGTAAAACGAAAATCCGCCATCTTCAAGTTGCAGGGAGAGAATTTCTTCGATGATCTCGACTCTTGTCATATCCGCATCATCGGGCACTTTATAGCGCATACTGTCGAGCGTGATCAGCCCCCAGATCCAGCCGTTGATCCCTTGTGCGCCTAAAGAAGTTTGCAATCCACGATTATATGTTCCGTCTGCGATCAAGTTGATATTCCCAATAGCTGTCGGGTCACCGCCCGCTGCCAAGATCGCCAATGAAATCCGGTGCCATTCTGTCGCTTTCATATCGCTAAGCTGATCTTTCGTTTTATAGCGTTCGATGACATGATTCTTGATGACCGCGAGATACGCATGGTAATCGTCAGGATATCCAATGCGGCCGAGGCCCACCGGATACCAGTCACCATTTGTATTACCCGCATGCGCAAGAAACGGTTTGCTTAGTAAGGGGGCAGACTCTGCGATCTTTTCATCTTGCTTTTTCCACGCAATAATTTGTTCAATTGTGTGGAGCAACGAATCTTCTTTTTCAGGTGTCGCGAGCGCAACGGACGGCCATAATACCGCCGTCATCATCACGATCGTCACTAGCCATGCATAGACATTTCTCATTCCGTCACTTCTCTTTCCTTACCATTCTTTATCCCAATTCGCATCACTTGTACCTGAACTGTCATGCCCACCAATATCTTTACCATAATGAAGGGTATAGCGAACTCTCACTACATCTCCATCGAGGAAATAAGCATCCGAAAATCCATAGTTCGGGTAATCGCCATTGACGCTGTACATCCAGCCAGAGCCGTTCGCGAAATCAAATTCACTTAAACTATCTGGTGAATAGGCATCCCGATTTGAAGTGGTAGACACTTTCTCGACTACTTCCCATAGATCATCGGGAATCGCTACATTGTTCAACATGCCCGGCTTACTGACGTCTCGCAAATAGAAACTGCTGTCGAGGTTTCCAGTTTTTCCATATGTGAAACCATTATTGCGCAGTAGCTGATCCAGAATATAGGAACCTCTTTGGCCTTGGTGTATATCCATCTTCGTCGGCTTGATGAGATAGGGGATTCCTAATACGGAAGCTTCTAGACTGATCGTTACTTGACCGATGACACCATCTTCTGCAGGTGCTACTGACGTGACCGTGAATGTTTCTGCCACTGTGCGCCCTTCATCGTCCCATACTTTGATCGTGACGGTATTTTGTCCCGTTCGCAATGTAAGTTTATAACTGGTTTTCACGCTGTCATCCCATGTGAACGGAATATTTTCCCCATTGACTTGCACTTGGACGTTTTTCCCTCGAATGCGTTCACCTGATGCAGTTACCGGCCAGACATTGATCGTCTTAATGTCCCCTTTGACTTTGCTACCTGATTTTAGATCGGTCACGAGTTTCGGTGCATCGGGATCTACTTGCGGGTTCTCGTTCTCATTCGGATCGTTATAAGTGATTGTATACTGCCGTTCCAATTGTTCCCCTTTATATTGTCCAACGAGTTTGATAATGTTCGTTCCATTGACAAGCTGTACATGATAATTCGTACTATCCGATGATTTTACCAGTTGATCATTTACGGTAATGCGGAGTGGTACATCTACTTCATTCGCTGTAGCTTTCGCATAGAATGAAAAATCTGCGCCATTTGCTTGTTGGTCTTTTAAGTCTGTTTTCAATGAAATAGCGATTTTTTCTTTCTCATAGATCATGGTATAGGTCTGGTCCGCTTTTTTCCCATGTCGTTGCGCGGTGAGCTTGAGGGTATTTTTCCCTTCAGCTAGTGTGGCTTTATACGCGCTACCAGCCAGTGGCTTTAGTTCTTTGTTATTGACGAAGACCGTTAGTTTGGCATCTAGTTCACCTTGCGTGGCTG
This sequence comes from Sporosarcina sp. P25, assembly GCF_002743235.1. Lineage (NCBI taxonomy): Bacteria > Bacillati > Bacillota > Bacilli > Caryophanales > Caryophanaceae > Sporosarcina > Sporosarcina sp. P25. The sequence continues at coordinate 3,784 of NZ_PDYV01000019.1, read as the reverse complement.
TTGCTGTGAATGTAAGAGATTCTTCATTCACGGTTTGATCTTTTAATTGCGTCGTAATGACGATATCGTGAGCATTCAGCATCACGCGATACGACTGACTAACGCGCAGTAGTTTGTTATTCGTTTGTTTATAGATTACTTGAAATTGAATATCGTTCGTGCCTTCCGTTAGCATGATGACACCTTGGTAGTCATCCAGTTTCTTGCCATTTAGCTTGACGTTCATTTCCTGGGGAATGAGTGTATCGTCCAGATGATTTACGTTGACGTTATATAATGGGCTGGTAACGGTTTCATTATTGGTGATGTTCGTCGTAAAGTAGCGATTTTGCTGATCCGCAATATCGACGATTTCGATGTCTGGCTTGGCATTTGGTTTTGGTTTACCTAGTGCCGGGGCTGTATTACCGTCAGCAGGTGCGGTGTTTTTGTCGTTTGAATTCGGTTTCGCATTGGGTGTAGTAGTTCCCGGCTTCTCCATCGGCTTATTTTGCGGTTCCGGCTCAGGTTTTTGTTGATCGTGCGGCTGTTCTTGCAGTTCCTTTTGCGGCTTGTCCAGATTTGTCGGTTGTTGCGGATTTGCTTGATCGGCATCATTTTCTATCGTTTGATTCGGTTCCGTATCAGAAGACCCACTTCCCCCGCTAGCTAACTTTAGCGTAGAAGCCACCACTTTTTCATTGAAATCAAATGGAGTCGTTTCTTCAGTAGAAGTCGCCGCATATGTAATTGTGCTAAATAGCAGTAAGACGATGAGGCTATAATAGATATAGTTTTTGTATTTCATGAAGGCATTCTTCGTTTTTTTCATCCAACTCGTCCTTTCTTTACTTATAAAGGGATGTTGTGCACAGCGTTTTGAATTCAAAAAGTCCCCACCTCCTGAATGAGATGGGGACCATGTATGTTCAATAATTAAACTGCACAAATTGAATGATACACAAATCACCCTTTACCGGAAGGTGTCATGCTTACATACTTTGGCAAGTCTCCTGACTTAGGGGCAATTTTCCCCATTACAGTGGCCGGACCGCTCAGGATTTTCACCTGATTCCTATTTACTCTTTGTTTACGGGACAAAGAACCAAAATACTCTATGTAACTGTTACTAAGCATATAGTTTTCGCGAGGTAAAATCAATAGACGGTGTAAGTTCATCGTGCTATTTTGTCTACACTGCAATCGCATCCTAACTTTACAGTGGTTGGAACTCGTTGATCTACGCTACGGTCGGACAAATGTCCTGTGGGCGGTCGGTGCACCCCACTTGGCTTCACTCGCAAAAGCCGTTCTTCGTTATGGCTCTCCATGTGCCTATAACACAAGATGGATTTTCATATTGCAGATTCTTACTCATCCACAGCTAACCCTACATCTGGTAGTAAATACATTTCTATATAACGCGCGTCTAGACCCGTACATTCGGAAGTTCGTCAGCAATACAGTATGTTCTTGTATTACATTGTATTCTCACCATATTTGTTCAACCCAAGCATCATGATTTACACCACCCCAACGGGTAGGCTTTCGTCAGCCAAACTGTTACGGTAAATTCTCACACCTATTAGCCGAGCTTGTAACACGCTTTTCCTTACTAATCAGCGTGCTACTCGACGCAGGGGAAGCCTTTCGGAGCGTTACCTCCTCGTTCGACTTCTCGATATAACCCTTCAGTTTTAGGAAACCTAAAACCGCCTAACCTTTACCGAAATTGTGTGACCACATTTCATTTGAGTTAGGAACATTTCGCACCAACAATCGCGCCCGTTAAAAGAGTAGGTTAAAAACCTGGTTTATGTGATTGTAAAAGACTTAAGAATTCTTTCCTTGTATAAACAAATACTTTTGGTTTGGGAGTATTTGCTGTCGCTACTTCATCTTCTAACTGTATATAATTCGTATTTATCTTTCTAATAACAAACATATTGCCTTCATACTCACCTTGGCGAAAGTTATCTAATGCAACAAAATCATATATAAGTTTAAATGTTTCGATGTCCATTATTTCGTCTTCGATAAACTTGCCAAAGATATTTGATAAAGTAAAATCATCATTACTCATCGCTTCATCACCTCGTATTTTCAACAAAATGGCCCGATTCTCTAACAAGTTTTAGATTTCTGATATTCCAAATCTACTAGAGGTTTCCCTTCAGGATCAACCATCACAGTCAGTCCCAAACCGTACCCCATAGCGTGCGACATATAAAGGACACCTGTCTCGTTATCTCGAATAATTTGAAAGCGTTCAATCTTTCCTTGCTTCTCGATGACTTCAAAGCGTTTGTAATTCATTATTTCATACTCCTTATTTAATAATCTGGCCCGATTGAGGTACTAGACACATGTTAATAGAAATACTCCGAAGGCCTAATTTTATCAATTAACGGAATTATATTTTATGAAATCGCAGATATTCTTCAAGCCTAAAAACTTCTAAGAATACAGATTCACCAAGTGACTTTATTAACTGACATACCTTCCTAAAGAACACGCAAGACGATTTTCGTATAGTCTTTAAAATCGTTAATATGCTTTTCTAAAATTGCTTCCAAAATTTCTAAATCTATTGATTGATAATCATGTACAGCAATATTTTTAAAACCTACCATATTCATTAGTGTGCTAGCTAATGATTCATCAATAATAGTAGCTTCTTGCAACATCTTAAATGCATCACGACTTGCTTTGGGTATGCCTAACTTCTTTTCACTAACGATATGAATTGCCAGATCGATACTAGCTTCACATGCACGCTGAATATTTAAAATAATGCTATCTTGCTTAGTAAAATCTTTTAGATTATCTACATTCTGATCATATACTTCATGAACTCGATTCACACAACGTTCGATGGTTGTCACTTTATTTAAAATCACATCATTCATCGCCGAACACACTCCCTCTTTCCCGAATGCTTTGTAATACATCTGCTCGTTGCTGGTTAAGGTTAATGTACATACTAAAAGCCTTCATTCGCTGTTTTATAAACTCATTTTCATCATGGCAAGAAAGTAACTTACCAGTTGAAAAAATTTGCATAGCAAATACTGTATCTACCTCTCGAATATTGACTAAATCGACTTCCTTTTTAGCAACTCGTGCTAGTTCACCCGCTAATATAAAACGTTCATATGATGAAAGTAAATCAACTGCATAATAACCCAAATCAATATCACTGTCTTCTCTAGCAGTGCCTTTTCCATGAGATCCAAATAATAAAATAAATGACGGATTTACTCGTTCATTTAGCAAGTCTACAAGTTCTTTTTTTATTTCTTCAGATAGCATGACTCTCACCACTTTCGTCTGTTTTATCTATTATAAAAGGAGTAACCAAAAATGGCTACTCCTCCCTCAATCTCACTCGTTTCTTACATAACGATTTGCCATTAACGCCACCGATAACGGGATAGTGGTTACAACCCGTTGATCTGCGCTGCAGCCGGATGCGTGTCCTATGGGCGGGCGGTGAACCACACTCCTCGCTTCACTCGCAAAAGACGTTCTTCGTTACGACTTTCGCTGATCCTCCCGGAGCCGGCTGTAGCGAAGATCAACTAGCTGACTACAGAGAAACTCTGCGACAATCGCGCCCGATTCTTGCACAATCTTGGTCCCTTTAAGCCATCTTTTGAATAAAAATTGATCTTACTTAATGGCTTTTTGAATCGACTGGAGTTTCTTTAATTCTCAAAACAACAACCGATATCAAAGACAATAGATTCAGACAGAGTAATATCCAGTTATATAAGTTAGTCGAACCCTCTAGAAGATAGGTTCC
>NZ_PDYV01000018.1:0-61401 GCF_002743235.1 Sporosarcina sp. P25 | reverse complement strand
AGTTTGTAGGTCGTGAAACGCCTTTGTTTTTTGCAGAGCGTTTAACGAAGCATGCGGGTGGCTCACTACTTCACATAAATAATTATAGCATAAGCAATTGTATACCCCAGTGTTTCCCACCAATGTATTTCACTTAAAAACGCAAAAGAGGTTTTTTTATATACTTACAACGACTGCTTTAAAGTTTCGGAATTCAACGGTTTTATAATAACCAAGTTTATATCTCTTATATACCTATAAATATTTGTCCAAAGTTGTATCGGATACCGTTAGATAATGCTGAACTAAAGTTTCAAGTGATTTATGTCCTGTTTGTTGCGCGATAGTTGGTAAATCTGCACCTGCTGCGTGCATCGCTACCACCTGGCTTTTTCTGAAATTGTATCCGGTAAGTCCCCCAGTCCAACGCTTCAGAGCTTTACAATAACCTATTTCACTAATAACTGTACTCTCATAGCGTTCATTCTTATATACTCTTCCTACAATGTAATCGTCTGTTTTAAGATTGTATTCACGTATATAATCTTCAATTGCGATAATAACTTCTGGTGTGAGCCGTTTAGTATGCCATCGTTTTTGTTTCTTCAAATAAACATGAACAGATTTGTTTTTCAAATCAAAATCTGATATTTTCAAACGAACTATTTCATTAGGTCGGTTAGCGGTTACAAGATTAACTAAACAAATTGCTCTTGCTCTTATCGGTAGCTTAATAAGAGTACCCATCAATTCTCTCTTATCAATGGCTGATTTCCCTCGAACCTGCATCAAATGGGCATATTGATCTTCACGATACATTTTTCGCATCGCTGAAAGCTCGTATGCCACGCTAGCCTCTCCTTTAAATTCTATACTATGAATCACACTTAAGTATTTTCTAATAGCTGCCAGTCTACGTTCCCACGTCGTTTTTTATTCTTTGTATGGTCAACGATATATATAAATAATCGAGCAGCGCCTCTGTTCCAATTAGTTGTCTAGTATTGGTGCAATATTCTTTGAACCTACGAATATCCCCCTCATATTGTCTTGGGATCTCCCCCATCTTATTTTCAATATCAACTTTTCTGTCGTAGTGACGTTTTTGGGTCTCAAATGTATCTTGGTGCTTTGCTAATTTAAAATCTGACATCCCTCTTCCTCCCCACTTCTTTTAAAATCAATCTTAGCCAACATTCTGACAGATTGATTATGAGGCCATACATAAGAGGCAGTGAAGTAAAATAGATAATACCAGTGAGTGACAATACCTTTACTACTTCAAACCTTACGGATAATAAATGTTCTTTTCAGAAATGGGAATGTTATACTTGTTATACAAACTCGACTAATTCGTAATAGACCGGTATTCAGTAATCGGGCCAGTTTAACGAAAAAGGAGGAGTTTGATTATGCTTATTCTTACGGTAATTATAATAGCTTCATTTCTAACGCTAGTCGCTTTATTATTTACCACGAGCGACGTGGATAAAGTTTAGAAACGGGTGCTTTTCCCTAATCGAGTAGAGTGAACGAATCAGAAATTTGATTCGTTCGACCCTCTCACACCACCGTACGTACGGATCCGTATACGGCGGTTCAATAATTTGAGTGTACTAACTGGTATTTCGCGGCTATATTCATATAGCCGAGTTGTGCCAGTTTTTCGTCTGTTAAAGACCTATGAAGAATGTAGCTGGCGGAGATTTTCCAGTAACCCTTTCGGGTATTTGACCATTCATAGGCCTTTTGCTTTTCGATACCCAGTTGAATAAGATTTTTACGTTTGGTTCGAGGGGTTTTCCACTGTTTCCAGATGTATTGTCTAATTCGTCGTTTCAACCAACCGTTTACCTCATTCATAAAGCTTTTCATTTCACTGATACCGTAGTAATTAATCCATCCCGTCATCAGCTGTTTGATTTGCTTAAAGAGGACTTCTAGGCTTTTCCCCCTGTTACGCTTTGTTAGTTTCTTCAACTTTTGCTTTACAGTAGACTTTGCCTTTTGATGAGGTTGAATTTTGACACAATTCCTAGTTGCCAGTAGGCAGAATCCGAGAAACTTTCGCTTCAGTGGACTCCCTACTGCACTTTTCTCACGATTCACGGTTAATTTTAGCTCTCCTTCAAGGAAGTTGATAGAACTTTCCATCACACGGTATCCTGCCCTTCTGCTTTTGACATAGATATTACAGTCATCTGCGTAACGGACGAATTTGTGACCACGAGCTGTGAGGAGTTTATCGAATTCATTCAAATAAATATTACTCAATAATGGCGATAAATTTCCTCCCTGTGGTGTTCCTTCTTCGGATGTCTCGAATAAACCGTTTACCAAAATGCCGCTCTTGAGGTATTGGCGAATAAGACGTAGAACACGTTTATCTTGTATCTTTTCCTCAATATAGTACATAAGTTTATCGTGGTTCACTGTGTCAAAATAAGCTTTCATATCCATGTCTACAACGTATTTGTATCCTTGTTCGTAGTACGACTTCGCTCGTATGATTGCTAGATGTGCACTACGCTTTGGACGAAACCCAAAGCTGTTATCGGAGAACGTAGGATCAAAAATCGGTTGTAAGACTTGATTGATTGCTTGTTGAATCATTCGGTCGATAACAGTTGGAATTCCTAACTTTCTTACCCCACCATCAGGTTTTGGAATTTCAACCCGCAACACGGGTTGTGGGTGGTACGTTCCGTTGAGTAACTTCATTAGTAATTCTTCTCTGTGCTCCTTCAAATGTGGAAGTAGCTGGTCGTAGGTCATACCATCTACGCCGGCAGCTCCCTTGTTTCTGACCACTTGAAGATAAGCTTGATTGAGATTATTCTTTGATAGAATTTTCTCCAACAGATGTACACCATTTTGATTGTTCAGTTCACCATGAAAATTACTATGCACTCCGTCATACCCTTCATGTTCCACATTATCTCTCTGACGGCAGTCAGGTTTTCCTGTTTTCTGCGGTGGTCGCAATTTCCACACCTCCCTGTTTCCTCAAAATTATCATTGTTCAGTCCTTCACGTTCTGTCAGTGAACGCTACTATGACCTCTGCTGACTTCTTACGATTCATCCTCATGTCACCATGAGAATTGCACTGGTTCGTTATCTTTGTAACTCGCACTGTGCCCTCGTAAGACCTCCCCTGGTAAGAGCGAATACTTTCCTCCCATGTAACCGCTAGATTTACTGTATAGGTTTCGGGCAGTATGGGACTTCAGTTTGTTGTGCAACCTTATCCGACCTAATTCAGCCTTTTATCTAGTTTCTGTTCGTCGGTTCAGGAGTTTGCGTCCGACTTCCTTCAGCCACTACCTCACGATAGCCACCCTGTCTTTCGCTAACAGTTCCTACTGCCAAGCCTGTAGTGGACTTTCACCACCGAGTATTCGCCCATGCAGGGCGCACACAAAGATTGGTGCCAGTATTGCACCAATCGGGCGCGATTGTAAGACAACGCCGTATCAGAATCGGCCCGAATTACAGAGAAGATTAATTTTGGTTGCGAACAATAACGCTTGAAAAATGATTGAAAAGTAGGGGGAATATTGGAGACTATTACCGAAAAACTAATATACGTTGCTTTATTTATTTTTATCATTCATTCTTATCTCTTTTTAATATAATGGTAATGGTTTCAAGATTGGCGAATATGATGCAACAACCTTTTACAGGAAGTTTGATTGACAATGCTCCAAGTACTAATGCACAAGAGTTTGTAGCGTCACAATTTCGCTTTCTAATAGGTGCGTCAACAGTCGGGACGATTTTCGGGATGCTTTTACTCCCTACTTTTATAGCCCTATTTTCAAGAGCAATTATTCATTTATCCGAAGAGAGGGGATCCGTCCCATCTTTATTTAAAAGACTTTTTTCCTTACAGTACATAAAACGAGGCATAACACATTTCAGTTTACCGAGATTTTCATATCTAAAAGATACCAAAATCAAAGATATTCCAGTGAGGTTATTCTTAATAAATATGATAATAACAGCAATATACACTATCGGTGTGTTATCTGCTTTATATGCAGCGTTGCTTACCCCAGAACGTGCAACAACAGCAATTATGGCATCGGGTTTAATAAACGGGGTGGCCACAATACTGTTAATTATTTTCGTCGATCCAAAGGTCTCTGTCATTGCAGATGATGTAGTGAATGGAAGAGGGAATTACCAAACCCTTAAGAATATGTCATTAATGATGGTTACTTCAAGACTATTAGGAACTTTATTGACACAAGTATTCTTTATACCAGGAGCTAAGTACATTTCTTGGTTTACGCAATTCATAGTTTGATGTGAGACTTCGTCAATCGGTCGCGTTTGTTTTATAAGCACATGCCCCAATACCGCAATTGGGCCAAACAAAGATATTGTGTAACTTTTCAAATTAATGCGCGTCTATTATTATAAGGGATGGGATATTATGAAAAAATTTACAGTTACTCTTATTGTATATGGACTTTTATTAGTAGGTTGCTCTCATAAAGAACAACTTGAGACTAGCGATTCTGCAGTGAAAAGTAACCTAGAAACAAAGATTGACGAAGATTCAAAGAAATCGACCGAACCTGTAACAAAAGTGTACGACAAGGAAATCGGAATGTGGCTTAAGGAAATAAATGCAATGCTTTCCGCACCGTTGGATGACCCTCGATTAAAAGAAGCGAACAATGACGAAGGGTTCGAATATTACTTGAAGGCACAAAAAGTCATGGAATTATACCCAAACACAGAAGTTTTAAGTGGCACCGAATTCGGAATAGAATATGAAAATTTGTTTCTGCTTTCGAGTTACATCGGGCATGTTCAATTTGTGCGCACGGCGCATTTAGACTCGTACGGGCAGGCGAAAGAAGATACGTCACTTTCCGACCAATGGAAACCGACCGAAGATGATATGCGTCAAGCATTCGAATACATGAGGCAGTTGGTGAACGACCTTAACATTGCGTTTAATCATGGTGGAAAAGGAGAAACGTTTGGCGTAACCCATCTATTGAAAGGTGACAAGGTTTCTGAATTGGAGGCGTTTGTAACAGGGGAATCGAGTAGGATGGAGTGATTAACTCCCGACTTCTCATAACTCCACTGTATGTACTATTCGGCCTACACCGTAATTAAAGGTAATAAAAGCGATGTGGAAAGGAAGGGTTTAGGATGTATATTTATATTATCCTGGGTGGGGTCTTCTTATTAGTAATTACCTTAATGCTTTTTATAAGAACTATATATGACAAGTACTTTATTTCAAGTTTTGTTGGGTTACTTTTGCTAAGTATAGGAATCATTTGTATGGGTGCATTATTTGTTGGTTGGGATGGGGCAGTGTATATCTTTTTTGGCACTTTTATTCTTATTTGTATAATCCCTTGCACAGTTATAGCCGTTTTACTATTTTACTTGATTAAGTATTTTAAGAAGAACCGAATACAAAAAAATTGTAGGGAGATGATTACTTCACGAAAAAAAGAATTTCTATAGTATTAACAACGGCAGCTATCATTACATTTGGTGTTTTTACTTATTATTAACCTTTGACCGAGGCTCATAAGGAAACCGACAGTATTGTGATAGATAAAGATGGAGAAGTAGTAGAAACAATTAGCGGTAACAACGATAATATGGGTCATTAATAAAGATTAATATTAGCAGAAATTTTTCTTCACGTTCTATTTAGACCGATACTTTCATCAGCAATCAGGTACAATCATTGTATAAGAGATCTGCACCTGATTCAGTAATAGGGCTAAATGAAAGACAATGTATAAGCGGGGTGATTAGTTTAGGTTTCGGAATGATACTGTTAGGTATTGTAACTTTTTTTATAGGTTTTCTTACACCAATTAATGACTTTTACACTTTACCAATTGCTCTAATTCTTATTGTGTTTGGAATTGTACGTTTGATAAATAGAAAAAATGATTTTTTCTTTGTTTCTACAAATGCTAATGTTTATCGAATAGCTTGTAGATGATGATTCAACATTCGGGCGCAGTTGTTGAATAAGCATTATGCCGGAATCGGGCCATTTTGTTAAAGATCATAAGCCTAATTCCTCTGTCTTTTTAGCGAGGAATTAGGCTTATGATCTTTAAATACTTAACATTATAAATCAGTACTTCCTTGACGATACCCATTGGTAAAAGTAACGACAATCAGTGATAGGTTTCATGGCAGAAGTGTTACATTCTTATGGTTGTAATCACACAGACTATTTAATAAGAATTTGAAAAATAGGCAGATGAAGCAAAAATACTCATATTGATGGAATCAATTGTTGCTTTGACAGCACTAGAAATAGGTAAATCTTTATTAAGTTGCTTTATCTGTTTCTCAGCCTCCCCTGCTTCTTTACTATTAGGAAAAACGATACGTAGCAAGCTACTAGCATAAATTAATGACATTAACACAATAGTCCGTTCTTCTTTGACTAAAGGGCTCTGTTTTTTGTTTTTTTGAATTACTTTATGAAAGCTTTTATGTGCCTCTTTTACAAAAGGATCTGGATTGAATTTGTAAAAATAAGCAGGAACAGCTCCCAATATTCGTTTTGTTTCCATTGTTATGACGCCATCATCGTCCAATTTAGTAGCTATCTTATATTGAATATTTTTGTGGGAAGTTCGTAAAGTAGAAATCCACTGTTTTGGTATTTTCAAAGGTTTTGCTTTTATGATGTCTAATGTTTCTTTAAGCAATGGGTCTTCTGTACTCGAATCAACAACCTCAATTTTAGAATTACGTAACTCAATATATCCGTTAAGCGCCAGTTCCGCCAACTAAGCACCGCTTAAACTATAGGACAATGCGGACGCTGCACGGCCATATGGTCGACTAGTTTTTGGATCAACGGATAATAAAAAAAGTTTTTCTGCTAACAATATCATGTAATTACTCCTTCCAAGTATATTTATTAAATATGATATGAATTAATTTAGAACACCTTCCGCTGATAAATAAATTGACTAACCATCCAGGAAATCAGATAGAGACAAATTGATATAGCGGCGCCACTAATGTAAAGCGTTGTTGTCGACAAGCTTGTAAGAAAACTTGTAATAGTTGTAAGATGTTCTGCTAGGAATCGGAAAATAGGTGGCAGAATAACTGCAAAAAATATCACCCCAATTAAAATTGCTATACCTATATATCCAGGCTTTAATATATTAAATAACGGAAAGGCAAAAGCAGCAAAGATGAGGAATAGCCCTGTAGCTATGGCTATATCTCTTATCATATAGTCATAATTAAATACATATAGAATGATGCCAGCTAATCCTATTGATAAAATCATATATGCAATGGCACCGATGTATTTTGCGGCAACTATATTCTTTCGCGTATACGGTAAAGAATTAAGAAGAATATTAGATTCTAACCGTTCATCATAAATATATCCATTCATCGGTATATACATGCCGGCCATCAGAAAAACAAAAGCTGGGCTCATATGATCGGCAAACATTGCAAAGAACATAATAAACGGAATAAATAATAGTATTTGTGTCTTTTGTATAACAAAATCTTTTTTTATCAAGTTAAACATATTTCCGACTAGCTCCTTTCGCGTAAAACATAATATCCTCCAAGCTGACTTGTTCCATAGACACTTGATCTCCTAATGTTCTCCTTACCTCCTCTGCATTATTTGTTAGTGCCTGAAATTCAGTCGAAGAACGGTCAATGCTTATAAAGCTTTTTACTGTTTCGTGATTAAGTAAATTGACCTTTCCTTTGATTAACGCATAACGCTCCTGCACATCTTTTATCGAATCGTTGAAAAGAATTTTTCCGTTTTGAATGAAGGTAATATTGTCTGCAATCCGCTCTAAATCACTGGTTATATGGGTGGAGAAGAAGATAGTCCGCCTGCCATCTGTCATTATCTCTTTTAAAATATCCAACAGTTCTCTTCGAAAAACGGGATCTAAACCAGCTGTTGGCTCATCCATCATAATAAATTCAGCCTCATGTGATAAAGCCATTGCCAAAGAGGTTTTCATCTGCATCCCTTTGGAAAAGGTTTTAACTGCTTTGTTTAACGGTAGTTCAAATTTCTTGATATAATCATAAAACTTCTTGTCGCTCCAGTTTTTATAGGCAGGGGCAATGATTTTTCGCATATCTTTTAAATTTAAACCTTCATAAAAGACATTACTATCATAGACAAATCCTATGCGTTCCTTGATTTCTTTCTCATGGTTGGCATAATCCTTTCCAAATACCTTTATTTCGCCCGCATCTGCTTGTAAAAGATTCATCATTAACTTCATCGTGGTCGATTTTCCTGCCCCATTAGCCCCGACAAACCCTGTTATTTGGCCTTTTTTTACTTGCAAATTGATATTCTCCAAGGAAAAACCTTTAAAATGTTTGCTTACAGCATTAAATTCTACTATATTCTCCATTTTTCACACTCCTAAAATAAATCCCAAAAAAATGTGTCGTTTTATAATTATGTCTTGAAAAATTGATAAGCTTTAACCTGAATTATTCTGTAACTAGAACCACTTCCTTTTTAAGCACCTACCCAATATATACAATATATACTGTAAATACATTATACACAATAGCTAATCTGCTTTTCTCAGTTTTCAACAAAAAAGACCTTAATATTAAATTAAGATCTTTAAAGTGTAATATTTTTTCGTTCGTATCGTATATTTATCTAAAAGTCTTTAAACTGGTAATTAGATTATTAAAGAATCAAAGAATAGACGAGAAAAAGTAAATGTGGATATCTGTATATTTTACAGAATCAAATATCTTTTTATAAACTTAAATTATTTAACTTGTGCCTGTGTGCAGCTTTCATATAAAACATAATCTCGTCTAAAGAGGCTTTTTCTATTACAATATGATCCTCAAAGACAGTTTTTACTTTTGCTGCATCTTTTGTTAAAGCTTGAAACACACCCCGAGAACATTCTATGTGAATGAAATGTTCTTCCGTATCCCGATCAAGCAAATCGATACTTCCTTTTACCAAAACATACTGTTCCTGTAACTCATCCGAACGTTGATTAAAAAGAATTTCCCCCTTATCAACTAATACAATATAATCGGCAAAGCGCTCCAAATCGCTTGTAGTATGCGTTGAAAAGAATATACTCCGGCCCTCATTTACCATGAATTCTTGAAAAATTTCTAATAATTCTCTACGGAATGTTGGATCTAATCCCGCTGTTGGCTCATCCATAATAATTAATTCTGCATTATGAGACAGGGCAATCGCAATAGAAGCCTTCATTTGCATTCCTTTAGAAAAGTTTTTAATAGATTTATTTAAAGGTAGCTCAAATTGATTAACATACTCATTAAATTGCTTATTATCCCATTGTTTATATGCTGGAGCAACGATTTTGCTAATATCCTTTAAGTTCAGGGATTCATAAAATATATTGCTGTCGTACACAAAGCCTATACGGTCTTTTATTTCTTTTTCATGACTGGCATAATCTAGTCCTAATATGCTTACCCTCCCCTTATCTGGCTGTAAAAGATTCATCATTAACTTAATCATAGTTGACTTACCAGATCCGTTTGTACCAATAAAGCCTGTTATGTACCCTTGTTTTATCTGTATATCCATATTATCTATGGAGAATGCCTGAACTTTTTTGGAAACACCGTGAAATTCTATTACATTTTCCATCCCTATCACTCCTCATACAACAACTTTAATAAATCTTGTAATTCTTCATAAGGTAACCCAATTTCCTTACTATTGCAGATAACTGCACTTAATTGTTCTTCAATCGCTTTCAGCTTTTTCTCCCGAATAACATCTAAATTTTGCTCTGCAACAAATGAACCTTTTCCAACAATTAAATAAATGAATCCCAAATTCCCCAATTCTTCATATGCCCGTTTAGTAGTGATAACACTAATTCTTAAATCTTTGGCCAATTGTCTTATCGAAGGCAAAGCAGTTCCTTCTGTTAGCTCACCTGACAATATTTTGGTTTGAATTTGTTTGGATATCTGCTCATAGATAGGATCTTTTGAACTGTTAGATATAATGATTTGCATACAGATACCTCCTTTTAATCATTGTGTATACCTATTATACACGCAGTAGAAAACTTTGAATAATATATCCCTTTGTACAAAATTACTTTTCCGTAATCGCGCGATTGTTTAACATCTTTAATTTTTCAAAACCGATTCCTAACATTTGTAGGGGAATCGTTTTTTTTTGCTGCAAGAGCACGTTGTATTGAAATAAGTAATTGCTACTTAGCAATTACAATAATAGTTGAAAACGTAAAAAGCTACCTCCCGAAGAAGATCGCTTTTCCTTTTTGGCTCGCTCGATGCGTTCAGGTACTATCTTTTAGGCCGCACTACAGATAAATCTGCAAGGATAATATTAGTATATATAATCCTCTATTTCCTTAACCTGTCAATTCGACCGATGATTTGTGCTTATTTCAAGTGTTATTTTGCATATATAACTTTAAAAACCCAACTATGTGCACAGAAAGGACGCGTTTTGGAACAAACGACAACTTCTATTCGATTAAGCTATAATAAAGTTGAGGAAGTTTTTTAGATTGTTCTTCAAACTGACCCGATTCTTGAATATGCGCTTTATAATAACTGTCTTCCGCTGCTTGGAGCGGAAAACAGTCTACCCCGCAGGGCGCGGCTTTTGCGACCGAGGATGCTCAAGCCAGCTCCTTAGAGTGCCGTCTGGAGTGCGAAGCAACAGTTTTTATCCTGTATTAATGACCCGTTAATTCAACGAAGTTACTTACTATTATTATGCAGTTCAAATGACTCTTCAAAGTCATCCCATTTAATATGTACTTTTATAACTTCATCTTCACCTACCTTTGCCCCACCTTTTGAACCACCTGAAGACGAAAATATTCCTGTTGATGGAGGCTCCGTAAACTCTTCAGTGCCTCGCCCATTACCACTGGTGGTTTCATAGGTGTATTCGATTCTTTGATTGCACCCGTTTCTAGGTCATTAATTATTCCACTTGAACTACTTCTACTTTCACTACGTGTAGAAGAGGGAGTAGTTTAAACTGATCTTTTTCTCTCATTTTATTTTACCAACACAGACATATATATGAAACTTTTCAGAAAACCAAAAGAGACCGGACACACACGACCAGTCTTTTCAGGTTGAAGCGAGAAGTACAATATCAATTGCTGGAGACGGTATAGGTCGTTTCGTTCCATGAAAACAGGACTGCCCTGCGTATATGCAGAACAGTCCTGTAACGGATCTATTAATAATTCGAGTCTGAAACTTCGCCTTTTACGATACTAATACCTGAGCTTGCGCCAATGCGCGTAGCCCCCGCTTCGACTAGCGCATCGAAATCTTCTCCGCTACGCACGCCGCCGGACGCTTTGACTCCAACGTTCGGGCCTACCGTCTTCCGCATAAGAGCCACGTCATGTATCGTCGCTCCGCCTGTCGAGAATCCAGTTGACGTCTTGACGAAATCAGCGCCTGCTTTGACAGATAGCTCGCATGCACGGACGATTTCTTCATCGGTCAACAAGCACGTTTCGATGATGACTTTGACCAATGTACCGTTGGCTGCTTCAACCACCGCACGAATATCCGACTCGACCCATTCGTCATCCCGGTCTTTCAGGGCCCCGATGTTGATGACCATGTCGATTTCTCCTGCCCCGTTCGCCACTGCATCTTTAGTTTCGAATGCTTTGACTGCAGGGGTAGTCGCTCCGAGAGGGAAACCAATCACCGTGCAGACCAACACATCTGTGCCTTTTAGCTGTTCAGCGGCATATGAAACCCAGCCCGGGTTAATGCACACCGATTTAAATTGATAATCTTTTGCTTCTTGTATGAGCGCCGCGACTTGGTCTTTCGTTGCGTCGGCTTTCAATAGTGTATGGTCGATCATTTGTGCTTTATTCATTTGCGAACCACTCCTTTAATTAGTTTGTAATTTCGTCATGCACAAGTTTGACGGGCTGTACTTTAGACGCCGATACACCATAGGCATGATAGATCTTTTCTTTTACGCTTTCGATATCTTCTGTATTACTGTGAATCGTCACGAGCGATTCGCCCACTTTCACGGAATCACCGATTTTCTTGTGCAGCACCAGTCCGACCGCCAAATCGATTTCGGACTCTTTAGTTGCGCGTCCCGCACCCAGAAGCATCGCGGCCGTACCGATTTCATCCGCGGTAATTGCGGAGACATATCCCGCTTCTTTTGCCGGCACGTCTATTTTGTACTTGGCCGTAGGAAGCTTCGACACATCGTCAATGACAGATGTGTCACCCCCCTGGGACTGCAAGAACAGTTTAAATACCTCAAGCGCTTTGCCGTTTTGGATAACTTCTTCGAGCATTTTTCGTGCTTCCTCCGTCGAGTCTGCTTTTCCTGCCAAACGAACCATATGGCTGCCGAGCGTCAAGCACAGTTCGTGCAAATCTTCGGGGCCATTGCCTTGCAACGTTTCGACGGCTTCTTTGACTTCGAGTGCATTTCCTATGGCATAACCGAGCGGCTGGTTCATGTCCGAAATTACCGCCATCGTCTGACGGCCGATTTTGTTTCCGATCTGCACCATTTCACCCGCGAGTTCACGAGCCATGTCGAGGTCTTTCATGAAAGCGCCAGTTCCGACTTTTACATCGAGAACAATTGCATCCGATCCCGCCGCAATCTTCTTGCTCATGATCGAGCTTGCGATCAACGGAATGGAACTGACTGTTGCCGTGACATCGCGCAGACTGTAAATCTTCTTGTCTGCAGGGGTGATATTGCCGGATTGTCCGATCACCGCAATTTTGTTCGTATTGACAAGATTGAAGAATTCTTTGTCCGTAATTTCAATATGGAAACCGGGAACTGACTCCAGCTTATCAAGTGTTCCGCCCGTGTGCCCCAATCCGCGGCCCGACATTTTGGCTACCGGGATATCGAGTGCGGCGACAAGTGGTGCGAGCACAAGTGTTGTCGTATCGCCAACTCCACCTGTAGAGTGTTTATCTACCTTGACGCCTTCGATAGCAGACAAATCGACTTGGTCGCCTGACTCCACCATCGCCATTGTGAACTGCGCGGTTTCTTCCAACGTCATCCCCTGGAAATATACCGCCATTTGAAAGGCCGACATTTGGTAATCTGGAATTGAGCCGTCCGTATATCCATTGACAACAAATGAAATTTCCTCGTTTGTCAACACATGTCCATCTCGCTTTTTCTCAATCATATCTACCATACGCATACTATCCACCACTCCTGTTTTTAAATTTCTGTTCTATTCCTATTATAAAAATAGCCCAATGACAGTCGCTGAAAGAACTGACGCCAATGTTGAACCCAAAAGTAATTTCAAACCATTTCTTGCCACTTCGTCCCCTTGTTTGGAACTTAACGCCTTGACAGAACCTGTAATAATCCCGATGGAACTGAAATTCGCAAAACTAACGAGGAATACCGATATCATACCTACCGCTTTCGTTGACAAGCCTGCCGAAATATCTGTGAAACTTAACATCGCAACAAACTCGTTGGTGACAAGCTTGGTCGCCATGATGCTGCCCGCTTGTACACTGTCCACCCAAGGGATACCCATCACAAAGGCAATCGGAGCAAAGATATATCCCAAAATAGTCTGGAAGGAAACGTTGAACAGCATTTCAAAGAGATAATCGATTCCGTTCATTAACGCGATGAAACCGATCAGCATGGCGGCGACAATAATCGCGACTTTAAAACCATCCATGATACTTTCGCTGATCATCTGAAAGAATGACAGCTTCTTCTTCGACTCGATCGTCAGCGTATCTTCTTCTTTCGATAATTCATAGGGATTGATGATGCTTGCGACAATCAGTGCCGACATAATATTGAGCGCAATCGCCACTACGACAAATTGCGGTTCGATGATTTCCATGTATGCACCTACGATAGCGACACTGACTGCACTCATCGCAGAAGTACAAAACGTGTACAAACGTCTTTTCGAAATATCATCCATTTGGTCCTTGATAGTCAAAAATACTTCGGACTGCCCGAGAACCGCAGAGGATACGGCTATATAGTTCTCCATTTTCCCCATGCCATTCAACTTGCTCAGTACGAGTCCTACATATTTAATGATGAACGGTAAAATCTTGAATTGATTTAATATACCAATCAACACGGAAATGAAAATGATTGGCAATAACACATTCAAGAAGAATACGGATTCCCCTTCATTTTCCAAACCGCCAAAAACGAAATTGACACCCGTTACCCCAAGGTCAACCAGCTTCGAGAATAAAGCCGAAACAAAGCCGATGGAGACTACACCCACTTTTGTATTCAACAAAATAAATGTCAAAACAAGCTGGGTCACCAGCATAATCACAATCGGTTTATAGTGGATTTTCCTGCGGTCCACACTGACAATCAAGCCCACGGTTAACACGAGCAACAATCCGGTTATGTAAAATACAAAGTTCATCATACTTCCTCCCTTGCATGTTGGTTACGCTTACAACTTGCTTCTTGCACACCATTTTTCTTAGGATGCCGAGACGACCTGACTTTATGTATAGTATATCACAGACCTTGAGCAGATGTGCAGAGTAGGTGAAACATTGTTCATTCTGAATAAAAAAAAGAATCACGCTTATTAATAAGCGGATTCCCCTGTATTTCTATTGGTGAAGCAACAAAGCCTGTGCCGTATACTGATCCGTTATGAAGACGTTCGCATAGCCTCCATTAAGCGCGCCATGGATGGCCTCTACTTTGCGGTTCCCACCAGCAACAAGAATGGATTTTTCTTTTTGCTTTAACTCTTCAAGCCGGATACCGATCGTCCGATCATTGACAGTAGTCTCGCATACTTCGCCTGTATGTTTGAAGAAGCGTGAACAAATGTCGCCAATCGCTTCTTGATGGAGTTGCTGTTCTTCTTCGGCAGTCAAATAGCCGAGACGGAACAGCAACGATTCGCTGTCGACAGCGCCCACCGTGAACACGGCGATATTCGCCTGTCTCCCAAGTTCAATGAGCCGGTGCATATACCGGTCCGATTCAATCACGACTTTGACTTCAGGCGTGTCGACTAGGACGGGGAGCGGCAAGTAACGGGGGATGGTATGGAAGGCTTCCGCAAATTTGTAAACCGTTTCAGAATCATATGTATTGACGTCCGACAAGCCGATGCCGCCTTTCAGCTGGATGACCTCGACTCCTTTTACATCTTTTTGCTTCAATGCGTTGGCCACCCGATACATCGTCCGGCCCCACGTCACGCCAAGAATATCACCGTCTTTTACGGTTCGATACAAATAGTCCGCCGCTTCTGTACTGATAGCCTGGATCACATCCCGCTCATCTTCCACTGCCGAGTACGCAATTTTCACTTCTTCGATTTGATATTTGTGCTGTAAGGATTTCACCAATTGATTATTGTCATGGAATGGATCGATGATGTCGATTTTCACGTAGCCATTTTTTTTCGCCTGCTGTAAGAGCCGGGAAACGGTCGGCCTTGAGACGCCCAGTTTTTTTGAAATGGCGAGCTGAGTATAATCAAATTGGTAGTAAAGTTTGGCTGCCTCTATGATAAGTTGCTTTTTATCGATCCCCAATGCAAATCCCCCTTATGTAACGGCCTGATCATGAGTCCGAATCTGCATAACCAGGACGATTATACCACAATCATATACTAGCGGAAAGCCGCTTTCACTTTTTTTCCTCAAAAGGCAATTTCTTGACAATCGTTTTACTCCAAAAGATTAGCATCAGCTTCCTTATATTTAGCATTCTCTGATTTTCGAATGGTGCATACCGCCCATAATTCCGGAAGTGTGTTCTCCTTGGCGATTTGGACGATCTCATGCGCAGTAGTGTCACCCTGCTCTATGTTTCTATGTAGTGTATCGGCATTAGTATTCGCTTTTGCGATAATACTGGCCTTTCCTGTCGGTACGATTTTCGAGATGTTTTCGCCTTGATATTCAACGACTAACAACATCTTTGTCCCACCAATATCCACGCCTAAAGTAGTCATTCAAAATTCCCCCTCCTACTACCATATCCAATTCCATGGCAAGTATTATTAACTTGGGTCCGGTTTTTCCGTAACGATGCTGCCCGATATATTTAGCTTGTTCCAAACCCACGCTTGATACATTCGTTCGAGTTCGATTTCTACTTCTTTTTCATCCATACTCTCATCAATTTCTAATTTTTCAAAAGTAAACGTTTCACTTGCCTCAACACTTTCAAATTCAGTACTTTTGAATGAAAAAGTTATTGTTTTAACCAGTTCAGCCCACCCCTTACTCATTTTTACTGTGAATTACCTTCTGTGCGATTATGGCATTGCATTTTTTCATTTCATCATGCGGGAAAAATAAGCGATTCAAATTAAAATTATTTTCTGCTTCTTGTGCATTCCATATATTGACCATACAAAAACCTCCTCATTCATGTCCAGTCACGACATAAACAAGGGGTTTCTTTTCTCTAAAAATCATTGATCTTCTTCCTCATCACACGGCGGCTTCTTAACTATCGTCTTCCCACTTGAATACAATCCGCTTGCCGATAATCCCATAATAATCCCGCCCAGTATCCCCGATTTCCAATCATCCGGAAACAAGTAGAAAATCCCGCCACCGATGCCAAGTAGCAAAGAAAAGATCGGAATCAGTTTCTTCTGTAATCCATACATTTTTAGAATTTCCGTTAATCCGATAATGACAGGGATCAGTACAATATCTGAAACTTCCAATGCGTGTCCCTCCTCTATATCTATTCTATTCAGACTCTATGCAAGATGAATCGGCTTTTTGCATACAGTATAAAAGAAAGATTGCCGAAAGGAGATGCCTATGGTCGTTGGATTGCTTATTATTTTAGGATTGGTGTTATTTTTGCCGTTTACGATCCCTCGCATTGAACGTAATTTGGAATTGTTTTTATTTGTTATGGGGTGTGCTGCGGCATTTGTAAGTGGGGTGTTGCAGTGGGAGTTGTGGAATAAGGCGTTACGCGATCCATTGCATATTACGCTCGCGGTTCTCATAGCGGGAATAGTCTTTCGCTGGATACGACATCCATTTGAGAAAGCAGTAGTATCAGGAAGTCGAATTATTCCATTCCGGTTATTCTTGGCACTGATTATTATTGGACTAGGGTTGATTTCCAGTATTATCACGGCGATTATTGCAGCGCTAGTCCTCGTAGCCATCGCGTCCGTCTTGCAAATGGACCGAATATCAGAAATCCGTTTTGTGATTTTAGCGTGTTACGCAATTGGCATGGGCGCGGTGCTGACACCAATTGGAGAGCCACTTTCAACGATTGCGACGAATAAACTGGATGAAGACTTTTATTACTTAATGAACTTACTTGGAACCGATATTATAGCTGGTGTCTTCGTCTTTGGACTGCTTGCATTCTTTCTGATTCGCCCACGCAACCGCTCGCGGTACCGTTCTTCCGGACAAGCGGCAGAGTCGTACATAAGTATTTTCGGACGCGGCGTGAAAGTGTATATTTTCGTTTTGGCTTTGACATTGCTCGGTGCGGGATTTGAGCCATTGATCACCCTTTACTTACTCGATCTTCATCCATTAACGCTTTACTGGATCAATATGATTTCCGCTGTGCTCGATAACGCGACACTTGCTGCTGCGGAAATCAGTCCCGCGATGGACGCATCAACGATCCAAGCGCTACTACTCGGCTTATTAATCAGTGGCGGGATGTTGATTCCCGGAAATATCCCGAATATTATTGCGGCAGGTAAGCTCAATATTCGCAGTGGGGAATGGGCGCGCGTCGGTGTACCGCTTGGATTGCTTGCAATGGTCGTCTATTTCGTTATTTTACTTGGCAGACAATGAAAAAAAGACCGCGCAGGCGGTCTTTTCTTGTTAGTCGATTACTTTCACCCATACCCGATACTTTTTATCATCAGTCTGCACCAATTTAGTATTAGGGCTCGGTGCGTTATTCTTCTTTGTAAAACCTGCTTCAAACGAAGGAGTTTTGATACTCTCCCCTAGGTTCTCCTCGGAAGGCATGCCGATTCCAATCGCATCCGTTACCGTCCACGTATCATCTTTCTCTTTGTTCAACTTTGCGACAAATATTTCTTCCGTGCCGTCCAGTATCCCTTTATAGACATTAATTACCTTATCATTATCGACTTCCAACGTTCGATACACTTTCACCACTTCCGCAAAACCTTCTTCTGCATGAAGCTGTTCTAGTGCCTCTTGTGGGGTGTTCAATGTACTGTTCTTATCTGCTGTCTGGCAACCCGCCAGTATAACTGCCAAAAACATCATATAAAATAGTTTTCGAAGCATGAGATCCTCTCCTTATCTATTTTATTGAATACCCTATTGTTGGCTATATTCAATCCTCAATTGATTGTCTGATCTACATTAAAAAATACGTTCTTTCTTTTCTTCAATTAGCTTGAAATGTACATCTGATGTTGATCCGCTATAGATATGATCCGACACATCCGAGACATCCAGAATTTCATTGATTTCAATGAATTCTGTTTGATTTCCTTCAATTGTCAGCTTGTAGGGACCTGCGAGATTCATCAGGGAAACCATTCTCATTTCTTCTTGGCCGAATCCCGTGTCCATGAACTCCAGTTCGAATGATACGGATTGATTGCTGTGATTTTTCAGAGACAGTTGGCAGTCCCCACTCATCCGTTCATTGTCGTCTAACGTATCGAATGCGCACTTGCCATTTTGGTCATACGAAATCGCTCCGATACCGCTTGCCAAAGTTTCTTGATACACTGTAATGAGATATCTCGGAAGTAATGCATATAGGAAGAGTACAAGTACCGCTAATACGACATAATGTTTTTTCAATCCATAAATCAGCAATGCCATCGCGATAAGAAATAAAAAAGTGCCTAGTATTCCTTTCCAGACCCATCCATCATCCGTTTGAATAGGAAACGACATGAACGTCATGGTAGTTCCGAGTAACGGATTATTGGGATAGGGGAAAAATAAAAACATACAAATGGCAAAAAGCACCATAGCGCATATAAGTGCGGTTCTATTTTTTATCACGGTGTTTCTCCTTTTATTTGATTTGATAATGATTTCTCTTCCTATCTCTACTGATTTAGTTTGTCTGCAATGGATTGAAGGATTGCATTCTTACGTTCTTGAACTTTAAGCAATTTCAACGCAAACCATACAGTGAATAGTAGCAATGCGATCGGGATGATGTACATGAATATGCTAAAAATAGATAGAAACGAAAAAAATAAATTGTTATTGTGCATATGTATTTCCTCCTTTCATAATTTATGCTGACTGCTTCTTTTTCGGAAACAGATAAGACACTAGCAACAAAGCCACTCCCACTCCTAATGCTGTATACGTCCACAAATTAAGCGTCGTTTCTGAAATCATATATGCTACTTCCGTCATATACAGAATCAGACGAACAATCTGTGTTCCCAAGACAACGAAAAGTGCCAAGTATTGCAATACATCACGGGAATTTTTCTTTTTTTTCCACTTGCACGGCCTCCCACTGCTCAGGATAGCGATTTCTCCATAGACACTACAGCAATCGACGTACCATCTGTTCTATGTAATACAGATTCCTCACACACGTGATAACCGATTGATTGATAGAGTGAGATGTTTTTCGGCACATCTGCTCGTACTTTGCATGCTATTACTCTCTTCCCTTGTTGTGCCGCATATTCCTCTAAAAACCGTAGTATTTTTTTCGCGATGCCTTGACCTTGTCTTTCCGGCACGACAGAGAATCTAGAAAAATAGAGGCTTTCGTCTTCCATTCGAAAACGGACCATCGCGACAGGTTCCCCTTCTATATAACCAATCAACGCCTGTACACCACTTTGCATTTCAGCGGTGATACTTTCGACGGTCTCTTTCAACGCACTCGTCGGAGGTGTCGCTTGCTCGTATTCTCGGAACGCCCGAATCATCACGTCACGGATGACAGGAACGTCAGTAATGTTCGCCTCAAAAATGTTCATAACCGTCCTCATTTCATTTCGTTTTAAGTCATTTATGAATAGATAGAAGTGAATGCCGCCATATCTCCATTCTCAAACAGCTCGATCGTTTCATACTCTTTGTCTAATTGAACTTCATATAATTGCTGTTCTTGAAAAGTTTTCGATTCACCTTGGTCTTGATTCTTATCATACAGAATACGCAACGTGTCTCCGTCGCTTTCTACATCAAAGTTTGTAAAGTCCACGGCGTAACCTTCTCGGCCTTCATGAGCGGTATTAAAATAAATGACCAATTTATCATCCGACGTGTCGTAGAATAAGTACACGCCATTTTCAGCTTGCGCGTGTTCGTGGAATTTCTGATCTCCCTTATTCAAGTCCTTCACGGCGATTTCCTCGTAAGACAATGTCCGGTTCGTGTTACATCCAACTAGTAATGCCGCACTGAGTACGATGATCCAAAGTTTTTTCATCAGCTCTCCCCCTAATCTTTAGCGTAATGAAGAGTGAATAGTACTTTAACTATCTTTAACACTACTATTTTCCATGTTTTCTGTAAAGTGGATACAAAAAAACACTGCAGGGAAAGCAGTGTTCTAGATGCTGGAAAGTCAAAGGATCCTGGATAGATGATTCGGGATTTAAGCTAGAGATCAGCTTCTAACGCTTCGCTTTACGTTTCAAAATAGTAGAGACGCGACCGTGCATAGAGCGGTCGCATGTCTTGATAGAGCGATAATCTATCGTCATAGAGCGCGTACGGACGTCGATAGAGCGGATATCACGTATCATAGAGCGGTCTAGCATATTTTATGAGCGCTTGAACGAATCTATGAGCGCGTCCACTTGAAACTTCGATCCACATTGCGCTATCCTACCGTTTAACGATACTTCACCCAGCCACCATCTTGTTTCTTGTCACTCCCACGCTTGCTCAATCGTCCGAGCACAAACGCGCCGGCGACTAAACCAATCGCTGTGTTCGTTTTCTTGTTGAACACTTGCTTCACCATCAAGTTCATATTCTGCGGACGCTCCGCCAATCTGCGCATGAAGTACCCGTACCAGTCTTTTCCAAATGGCACGTATGTACAAAAATTATAGCCCTCTTTTGCCAACTGCAGCTGCAAATCATGGCGGAAGCCGTACAGCATTTGGAACTCGAATTGATCATGTGAAATATCATGTTCTTTCACGAACCGCTTCACATGATGGATAATGTTATGATCATGCGTCGCAATCGACGTGAACGTTCCGTGCAATAAATGCTCTTCAATAATTTTAATATAATTTTCGTCGATTTCTTTTTTATCGGTATACGCAACGTCTGGTGACTCTTTATAGGCACCTTTTACTAAACGGATGCGTGTATCATGGTATTTCTTCGTATCATCTAACGCACGATGAAAATAGGCTTGGATAACAGTTCCAACGTTTTCATAGCCTTTTGCTTTTAATTCGTCTAGTAAACGAAACGTCGGTTCAAGTCGCGAGTGATTTTCCATATCAAAATTAACAAATATACCTACTTTATTTGCATGTTTGACGATTTCTTCTACTTGTTGTTCACAAAATGCATAGTCAATATCGAGGCCGAGTTGTGACGGTTTGATCGAGATGTGCGCATCCACTTGATGTTGTTGGATCGCGTCCACTACGACTAATATTTGTTCTTTCGCTTCGATGGCCTCGCTCTTTTCGTAAACAAATTCTCCCAGATTATCAATCGTACATGAAATACCTGCTTGATTGAGTTCTTTGACACTATCAATCATTTCTTCGATGTTAGTTCCTGCCACTACTTGTTGAGCTCCTAATTGGAAGCCGTATTTTTGGGCAGCTTGATTCAGTAGTTGATTTTCAGATAAACCGATAAAGAAATTTCTTAGCATAGTTTCCACCTCTTTTGTATATTTCGTATATCGAAATTATAACACTATTTCGTCATGTAAGCCCATACATTTGTTTATACAGAGGCTCTCAAGTTCCTATAAACGGCAACATTCGGTCTGCCGGACTATTTGGTTTGATAATATCTTGTAGATCAAGTAATGGGATCGGAAAATAAGGGAAGCCCGCTACATAAGGTGAAATTTCGTATAGTTGGAAGTAGACAACAAGACTCGTGTCTGCAATATAGAAATCTTGGTCAGGCTTGATTTTAGTGAATGGCTCAAGCACCGGTGTTTTCCATTGCTGAATATGGCGTCTGATATATTCAGATATCCGCTGCACATAGGGACTGCCTGGCTTGAACATGTCTTGCAAATTGTATTGCCTTCCCGTTTTCGTATCAAATGTCAGAGATTTGACGTAGGTCATTCCATGAGCTCCACCAGTGAACGAGTAGACGATCAAGTTAATACTGAAGAGATCACGCTGATTATTTTTAATCTCGTAATTTGCCACCATCTCGACAAGACTTGGATCATAATAATTATTGTCCTCTAGCAGTTTATTCATTTCCTTGAACAGCACTTGATTTAGCTTCTGTTGAACTTTTGAATCATCCAGTTTCGTGATGACAGGATAATACACATCCACTTTCGGTTTGGTATTCGATATATGATACGTTTCTATAACCGCAGGGTTTTTCATCATTTCATCCTTCCCGAGACATTTGTTTACTATATGCAAGGGATGTAAAGAAAGTTTCTCGCTTTTTTTTTGGTCGTATGATAGGATAAACACTGACTGATATAAGGATGTGAAGTAAAATGATCAATATTACATTACCTAAACCGGACGTAACCATCGTTCGCAGAAAACAAGAAATGGGACCGGACGAAACACCGATCAAGCCCATCTATGGTTTCATCGATTTTCATGATATTCCACGTGATAAAGGCGGCCTTTTGTTGTTCTTCAACCAAAGCGACGAGCTATTATTCGTAGGAAAAGCACGAAAATTGCGTCCACGTCTGAAAAAGCATTTTGAAGACCAAGTGTCTCCATTGCGTAATCACCGTGAAGAAGTAGCAAAAATTTCTGCTGTTGTCATCGATGATCCAATGGAACGCGAAATCTACGAAACGTACGTGATCAACACTCAGCAAGCAAAGTACAACGTAGAAAAAGCATTTTTCAGAGATTAAGCTGTCTGCCTTCGCAGACGGCTTTTATTTTTGCCTATACACCATCCGCTTCTTTGGACAACTGGACATCTACCACATCCTCCACATGAATTCTTTCCGTTCCGAACGGATCGCATAACATGATCGTCATCGTTCGCAAGTCAAGCACTTCAATTTCTCCTTGATGAAAGCGAACTGCTCCATCATGCCACGTCTTAATCGACGTCATGACACGCCTGCGCCACGCCACTTCAAGGGTCTCCTGCATCGTTTGTAGCTCCCAGTCGGTTAACTCAGGCCGTTCTATATATTCATCTTCCTGTTGCCAATCACGTAGTCTCTCGAGGTGTTCAGGCAACATGAGTGACGTCCACTTCAATTTCCCTCTATCTCGGTTCCTTTCCATTAGGTATTCCCCATTCCTTGAGCGTATGTATGTTCGTATTATACAGAACGTACATTCTAAAATCAATGGTTAAAAAGACCATCGCTTGATAAGCGATGGCCGAGTGTTTATTTAGGTAATTTGAATGAACCGACAAACACTTCCAGTTCACGCGCCATTTGATTGGTCTGCGTAGAACGTTCTGAAATTTCTTCTATGCTCGCTGTCGTTTGCTCGGCAGCTGCTGCAATATTATTCGTCATGTCTTCGATATTTTGTATAGCGTGCGTTAAGTGCTCAATCAACTGCACTGCTTCTGTTGACTTCGCAGCTTCCGACGTCATCAAGTTCGAGATATTCTTGATTTCCTTAACCGTTTCTCCGACTGCTACGGAAATATTACTCAATGATTGAGACGTAAGCTTCACTGTTTCTGTACCCTTCGTGATGTGCTTCGTATTTTCCGATGTGGAAGTAATAACTTGCTGGATCCGATCAGAAATATCCTTCACCAGCTTCTCTACTTCGAGTACTTCCTGATTGGATTGCTCAGCCAAGTTCCGTACTTCTTCTGCAACTACCGCAAAACCTTTACCGTGTTCACCTGCACGAGCCGCTTCAATGGATGCGTTCAGCGCGAGTAAATTAGTTTGAGCTGCGATTCCTGCAATGGAACCTGTGATGTTTTGGATCTTCGTCGTAGATTCGACTAAGTTTTGGATCGTATCACCCACTTCTTGTGAACCATTTCGAATTAATTCCATATCGTGGCTAATTTCTTCTGCACGTTTTGCGCCTTCTAGTGCAATCTTCATCGTTTCATTGGAGTTAACGAGCATCGAATCGGCGCTTTGTTTCGTATTGCTTAAACCACTTGCTAATCCTGTAAGAATACCTGTTGCGTGCTTTGCATTTGACGTACCATCTGTAACCGCTGTGACGACTTCTTCGATATTATGCGCAACCATCGTAATCGCTTCACGCATTTCAGAAAGTGATGCAGACGTTTCTCCCGCGTTTTCGGATAAATGTTGCGATGTCGTATTCATCGTTGCAATCATATCTTGTAGGTTCACCGTCATACGATTCAATGTACGAGCCAAGTCTCCCACTTCGTCTTGTGACTTCACTTCAGTCGGTTGAACCGCCAAGTCGCCATCCGCAATTTTCTTCGCCTGCTCAATTAAACTTGTAATTGGCTTCGTTTTCCGGCGAATCAGGAATCCTGTTCCGATTGAGGCAAGTATCATAGGAATAATACTGATCAAGATTCCATCGCGTACGACATCCCATGTACGGTGTTTGACGATGTTCGCATCGAAATCGATAACGCTGACTGCGATGATTTCTTTACTTGCATCCTGATCTTTATGTATTGGCGCATAACCTGAAAGCCGCTCCATATCACCATACTCGTAAGGTTGGGAGTATGTCGAATGTCGATGTTCGAGTAGATCTGTAATCGCTTCTTCATCTAAATGGAACTGATCTCCTGGCTTAAATCCTTTTGCTTTCAGATTATCGTCGAGAGCAATGAGTTTTCCATCCAAATCCAAAATATATTGTGTTTCAAATATATTCTTATGTTCGGTTGTCCAGTTCAACGTCTTCCCAAGTTCATCTTGTGTATCGACATCGCCAGCCAATGCCTTCTCCAAATCACCAGGTCGAATCAAACCAGTAGTAATATTGGCACAGCCGTACGCCTCAATTCCAGCAGCGTCATACAATTTATCATAAGCCGTCTTATACGTAGCCAGTGATGTAATGACTAGCATCACCACCAAAATCCCAGCTATAATAGTACCTAACTGAAACGTTAACGAATCTTTAACTTTCATCAAACCTTATGCCCACCCTTCCTATTTAGTTCATCTAGTTCATTCGTTGTCTTCATCATACGCTATCAATCTACAATTAAAAAGAAGAAAATGAAAAACTCTTGGATTTTAACATGTTGCGTGGGATGTATGTATGATTATCGTGTCACAACTGTTTTATTTCCTATATACTATAGTATGATGAATAATATATAAACATAAAGTTTCTTAAAGGAAAAGGAGGTGTTGTTTTTTGAATGAAGAACAGACCATTTTCAATTTGGTACATTTGATGGATCAAGTAACGAATAAAATGCTGATCCGTTTTCAGCAAGAATCCAAGCTATCCCTAGGAATCTCCCATATTCTTGTGTTGCTGGAGTTACATAACAAAGGGGAGCAACGTCCTTCTGACTTGGCTGAGACTCTAGGCTTCACGCCCGCTTCATTGACGCATTTGTCGTCGAAGCTCATTAAAAATGAGTGCATTACGTTGCGTAATGATGAAGATGACCGTCGAACAAAGTATTGGAAAATAACTCCTAAAGGCTTAGAAATTTTGGTCGAAGCACAGAAATGCGGAATGAAGGTGCGTTCAGAGTTCTTCAGTCACTTATCGGATGCTGAACGAAATAGTTTAGTCCAAATTTACACTAAGTTAAATAACACATTTGTTTGAGGGAAAGCTGTTCCATTCTGGAGCAGCTTTTTTTGTGGAGAGTGTGGTTGGATCATTGATGAAGGCTGTCGTGAATGCGCTCAATAGCGTGCGGTATCCGCTCTATCTACAGCCGCAAGCGCTCATACTTTCACCCCAGCCGCTCTATCGCACGCGCTATCCGCTCTATCTACAACCGCGTGCGCTCATACTTCCACCGCAACCGCTCTATCTAAAGCCGCGTGCGCTCACACTTCCACCTCAGCCGCTCTATCGCACGCGCTATCCGCTCTATCTACAACCGCATGCGCTCATACTTCCACCTACAAAAAAAGACTACCCCTTAACTAGGGTAGCCTTGACAATTTATTAACGTAATTTAATGGACCCGCCGTCTACCATCATCGTTTGACCTGTGATGTAAGAAGCGTCGTCGCTCGCTAGGAACACTGCTGTGCGACCGATGTCTTTTTCTGGATCGCCGAGGCGTCCAAGTGGGTTTTTCGCAAGAATCGCTTTGTAAGATTCCGGATTCTCTTGTCCCCATTGTTCAATTCCTTGGGTTTTCGCAATGGGTGAAATCAGATTACATGTGATGCCGTATGGTCCCCATTCATTCGCTGCCACTCTTGTGATTCCACGAATGGCTTCTTTCGCTGCAGCGTATGAACCTTGGTTCACATCGCCATTTAATCCTGCGCCGGAAGCGAAGTTGATGACGGTTCCTTTTGACTCTTTCAAGTGTGGAAGAGCAGCTTGCATCAAGTAGAATGTTGGATAAAATCCTGTGTTGAATGAGAGATCTAAGTCTGCTTGTGTCATCTCTTCAATGGATTTCATACGTGAAGCGTGTGCATTGTTGACTAAAACATCCAATTTGCCGAGTCTCGTTATAACTTGCTCAACAAGTGAAGGCAATTCTTTTTGTACAGATAAGTCCGCTTGAAGAAAGATCGATTGTGGAGAGATTTTCTGTAATTTTTCAATAGCCGCTTCGCCTGCTTCTTTGTTCAAGTCGACGATTGCGACAGTCGCTCCTTCTTTCACAAATGCTGTAGCGATTCCTAATCCGATTCCGCCTGCCCCGCCTGTGATGATTGCGATTTTTTTGTCTAATTTCATAGGTACCATCTCCTTATCTTATTTAGTTTAACATTAAAACAATTTCTATGTAAACTAATTGCCCCCCCTAACACACTATATAGAAACTTTATCTTGTGGCACTGCCGATGGTTTGCCAAATAAATAGCCTTGAAATAATTGATAACCTTTCGCTTTCAACCATTCAAAATCTTCTACCGTTTCGATTCCCTCTGCTAACGGAATTGAATCCACAGCTAGTGCTTTTTCAAGAAACTCCGTTGCTATAAACTGCTTATCGGAATCAGTCGCGACGCCTTGTACATACTTGATATCGAGCTTCATGTAGTTCGGACGAAGGAAAGAGAGCACTTCACCCGTGTTATAACCTTCCCCAACATCGTCGAGCGCATACTCGAATCCTCTTGAATGATAATACTCCAAAATCATTTTTAAATGATCCATGTCTTCCACTTTTTCCGACTCCACTACTTCAAATATTAAACGATGGGGGTCAATTGCCAAGTCGTTCGCTAAATTAATCGTCGAGCGCAAGCAAAACTCCGGTGAATAGATAGATGTTGGAATGAAATTAATAAATGCTTTTTGCGTAATATGTTTTGCATAGCGAACGGCTGTCAGACGACATACTCTGTCTAGGGCATATAATCTACCGCGCTCTTTTGCTGCGGAGAAAATTTCATTCGGATAAATCACTCTACCGTCTTTATGATAGAAACGCGCGAGTAATTCATAAGCATAAATATCGAGGTCAGGTGTAACAATAGGCTGATAATGACTCGTCAATTGTTGGTTTTGAATGACTTGATCAATCCACTGCATTTCGACTACTTGCATGACTTCAGAGAGCGGCCGCCAGTCGGTTTGGTTGAGACGAAAACGAATAGCATCCATTTCTACTGCATGATCGACACAAAAGTCGTATAATTCTTTTATCCCTTGTTCTTTCACATGAAATGTTTGATCTTCCTGGTTCACCAGCATAAGGACTCGCTTCAAATGGTCTTCTATGGATTCGAACAATGCTGTTTGCTTACAATTTTCAAATGAGACTTCATAATCAATATTCTGGATAACGCAACCTTTACAAGGCATTCATTTCACCCCTTCAGTATTTGATTTGAAAATCATATCATAGTTCAGGTATTTTTCTCACGTATTGATATGGAAACATGGTTTTACTAGTTAATTAGCATACCAGTGTTTAGATTACTTTCATTTGTGGAATGACAAGGATATAGAACGTTTACCCGTTTCGACGGAAGCTAGACGTTTAGATTAGAAATGCACTTATTATGTGGAGGTGACTAGATTGAAGGTGCTCTTGTATATTAGTGCCATAGTCGCCGTTGCGGCTTTAGTAGTTATCGCAATTGCTATTATTAAAACAGCCAAGGCGGTCAAAGAAGCAATGACAGATGTAAAAGAAACGATGAAACGTGTGGAACTGAAAGTGGGCGGCATCACAGATAAAGCCGATCAGCTCATGACTCAGACGAACCAAATTGCGGATGATGCGAATGCAAAACTGCAATCGGTTGACGGATTGGCGGCTTCAGCGAAAGAACTTCGCGAATCCACCCAGTACGTGCAGAACTCTATCGCTAAAATGGCGGATCAAGTATCAGCGCCTCCTGGCAAGTATGCCAAGTTGATGGAGCAAACGACTGCATTGTCTGAAGCAGCGTCAAAAATGTACTATAAGATGAAGCAGAATAACAGAGAGAGGTGAACTTGATGGATTGGGTACTAGGAATAGGCGTATTGCTCATCGGCATTGCGCTAATTATTGTCGCGATCGTGTTAATTAAACCACTTGGGAAATTGACCGAGGTATTGGAAAGTGTCAAGAAGACGACCGATACCCTGCCGTCAACGGTAGCGGAAGTTACAGGTCAGACCCAGCAGATTCTTCATACGACGAATGATACAATTAGTAATGTAAACAAGCAGATTTATGAAGTGACGCCGGTATTCCAGATCGTTGGAGATGTAGGTGAAGCTTCTCGTGAAGTGACGACTGCCGCACTTGATAAGACGATTCGTTTTAAGGATCGTGTAGGAAATGCTGGCGAGTTTGTCCGCGAGAAAGAGTATAAAGGTTTGTATGGAGTCGCTACGTTAGCATTTTATTTGATGCAGCAGCGTAAAGAACTCAAGAAGATGCGTCCGTAAGTGGAAGACTTGTTCATTCCACTCACATAAAACACAAAACAGACCACTAATTCGCATATGAATTGGTGGTCTTTTAAATGCCTACGCGTCAATGTTTACACGTAAATAGAGCAAGTATCGCTATAAAACCGATCCATGAATTTTTTAAATAGCAGAGATAGCTCATCTAGTTGTTTTCTTATCTTTCCTAAAGAAAATAAGATAAATAATTTCTAAAAGTCCGATCGTATTGACGATTAGAAGAACAACGAACCAAGCTAACTGTTTATTACGAGCAGAATGCCAAAGGGCTATACCTTTCCAAATAACGGACCAAATAATGATGACATAAAACATCGGATTATTATAATGTAAAATCTGGGAAATAGTATCCATTCTTCCACCTCCTTTTTTAATAAAACAGCTCGATTACTGCACGAGCACAAATCCTTTATGCAAAATCACAACTATGACACTTAGTACTAAAATACATCTAATACATAAACATTGTTCTACTATTCATACGTACATTACATATAAATGGTTTCATTTTTTTGAAAGTCGCAAATTTAAGCATCTATGCTTTGATGTGCTTATATCATTCTATCAATGTCTACCCTTCAGATATTCGTAAATTCGATCCACTCCGCGTCGTACTTCCCCATCAACAGTACTCCCCACAACACTTCCGCACCAAAAAAAGACTGAAGACCAAGCCCGATTGGGGTTGATCTTCAGTCTTTGTCAGCACTTAAAACGATGCTTGATCTGGTGCTGGTAACTTTTTTTGTGGGCCGACCTGTTCGGCACGATCTTTCGCCGCGCTCACAGATTGCTTACGCTTTTTAAAGATATAATAACCTAACATAGCGGAACCATAGATGTTACCTAGCTTCTTGTTTTGCTCTGATGTGTCCGCATGATCTCCCTTTTGTTGAACAGATGAAGACATGTCCACTAACGAAGAGGATAACTGATGTGTAGACTCTCCAAGGTCACCAATCACTTGGAACAATGGAGTTAGATTTTCAATCTTTGTATTGATATCTGCTAACGAATTATTACTGTTTTTAATTAGGTCTCCTGTTTCATCTAAAATACCATCCAGTTGCTTTGGAAGCGCACCTACCGTCTTATCAACGTCCTGTAGTATATTTCCAACTTGTTGTAATACCTTAGCAAAATAAATAGCTAAAATGACGAAGGCGATACCGATGAGTATGACGCCAATTCCAACGAGATCCATTCTCAACCCTCATTTCCTTTTACGTATTTTTTAAACTCTTTTTGCCACGTTGCCATGAATCGTAAACTTGGGCACCAAACTCTCCATATTGGATGGCTTGAACAAACTTTTCTGTTCCTGGAAGAGAACCATCCTCTTCAAATTGTCTTGTCCGCTTGTTTACTTCTTCACTCAAGTACTGGCTTGATCGTCCAATATTTTCGATAGTAGAAAATAAAGGCGTCGTTGCAGCGAGTTTCACTTGAACATCTGTCGCCAGTTGTTCAGTCTCATGTAAAGTTCCATATAATTGTTCAATGCTTTTGTCGAGCTCTGCCTCTACCCCTTTTACCGTTCCCATAACCGTCAGCAATAAGTTCGAAGCCTTCGTTAGTAACAATGAAAGGTAGATGGCGACAATCAATACTGAGATTGCGATTAATAATAAACCAATGTACGCCATACACACATCCTCCTTTCCAACATACTTAATACATCTTATCATTCTATACCACTCTCAGTTTTTCTAAAACATTATTCATTCGAAGTTCTTTAACAAGGGCTAAGGATATGATTTATTCTGCATAATACCTTTCGTTAACGGGCTCTTTCTAAGGAAATGAAAAAGCCCGATTTCTCAATTGTATACTAAGAAATCGGACTTTTTACATATGCTTCCTTTACTCCTTAAGAGATAGTAAGAATTAATCTTCAATTACATTTTTCCCTTGTTCTTTTAACTCTTTTAAAGAAGTTAGCATATGATTTATCTCTTCGTCGGAATGTCTTTCCCATGAACTTAATTCGGCAACTATTTTCAAAGGAGATTTAGACCTATAGGAACGTGTTGGATTTCCAGGGAATCTTTTGTCAGTTAAGTTGGGATCATTTTCAAAAACACCCACTGGTTCTACAAGGTAAATTCTCTCTTTTGATTTAGACCTTGCTAATTCCGCACCCCATTTAGCCGCTTCTACTGTTGCAGTAAAGTATATATAGTTAGATTTTTTATCTTGGTAATTTGATAGAAATTGTGGTTCTAATAAATCTCCAACTTTCAGTTCTGCTTTTGTTCCATGAAAGAAAGGACCGCTAT
Source organism: Sporosarcina sp. P25 (assembly GCF_002743235.1). Classification (NCBI taxonomy): domain Bacteria; kingdom Bacillati; phylum Bacillota; class Bacilli; order Caryophanales; family Caryophanaceae; genus Sporosarcina; species Sporosarcina sp. P25. The sequence goes on along the minus strand of NZ_PDYV01000018.1, from coordinate 29,901 downwards.
CTAATACATCTTTTTTGTCATCCAAACTAATACACCCCTATATAATTTAAATTTGTATACAGTATCCCATTGCTATCCGAATGAGGTTTTTCATCTGCGAGCTGAACGGATTACACGTGAGCAACTTTAAGACTATCGATAGAGCGTTCCACACACTCTATCCACTTATACTAACAAATTGGATAGGATTATGAAAAAGAAATCACGGTATCGTTCGGATGGTTTTAGGATATCTTTCATGTGAAATGTATATATAGTCAGCATTGGCACGGTTTCACGAATTTTTTTGTTAGCAAATCAATAACTTTACGCGCATCGCTTCCTTAAACTTTCATCCATAAAAAATCCTATGCCCCGTATAAGGGGGCATAGGATGATGATTATTCTTCATGTCGTCCGACACAACGCTCACATTCGTACATTACGGACTCTTGCTTTTCCTTGAACTGATTTCCACATTCCGTACAAACTTTTTCCACCATTTGTCTTTTCTGCTCTGTATTCTTTTTCATCGTTCATTCCTCCATTCGGTTTGTGTGATTCGCTGTACTGATACAGCAACTTTTCTTAAGACTAATATATAACAGAGTCGTCAGATTTGTCACTCTTTTCGGATGAAATCTTTTATTACGCGACAGAATACAAAAGAGCGCGACGAATGAAGGAATTGTAAAAGATGAAATTAAAAAGTGGTACGCCCATCTTATGGCATACCACTTCTCACCTCTTTACATGATCAACCCGTAAACTATTACAGCCGCGATAATGACAAGAGTTACGACAAACACCGTCCATTGCATATTATCCGGCTTTTCGGGTCTACTATCCCATTTCTGCATGAATAAACGCTTCCTTCCTGGTGTGTTAGTTCTTCATCCACTAGTTTTCCCTTATGTTTTATGAATTAAACACCACTTACTCGTGCATAATCTGAAATGCAATCTACATGTACTGTCTAATGCTATGGTATAACAGGTAAATAACTCCTTTATATAATAAATAAATCAAATGATTGATCTATCCAATTTATCGAAAGTCTTCGCCAACGAAGTAACCGCTTACATCTACAAGCCTTTTTAAAATAAAGTCGCTATTCTTAAAATAAACTCACAATTTTGAACTTTCTTGTGTTCATTCAGTTTTTTTCATGTTATTATGAGTAAACGTTGACTCAATAACGGAGGTTAGATGATAAGTTATGAAGGTGAAAAAAATGGAAACTCCAAGTGTTCAAGTAGAAGATATCTTAATCGCCAATCAGCTGCTGAAAGACATCGTAGCTCATACGCCTTTACAGAAAAATGATCGTCTATCAGAAAAGTATGACTGCCATGTGTATATTAAGCGTGAAGATTTGCAACATGTCCGCTCCTTTAAATTGCGCGGTGCTTATTATAAGATGAAACGCATCGAAACAGAAGCACGTAAAAAAGGAATTGTCTGTGCGAGTGCAGGTAACCATGCACAAGGTGTAGCGTTCGCATGTGCGAAACTCGATATTGACGGCAAAATCTTCATGCCACAAACAACTCCTAGACAAAAAGTAAACATGGTGAAAATGTTCGGACGCGATCGCATTGAAATTATTTTAGTCGGAGATACGTTCGACGATTGTTTCGAGAGAGCGGTTGAATTGATGGAAAAAGAAAAGCGTATTTTCATTCATCCATTTAATGACAAGGATATCATCGCAGGTCAAGGAACAGTAGCTGTTGAGATCATGAATGATATCGAAGAGCCAATTGATTATGTATTTGCAAGTATCGGTGGCGGTGGATTGATGTCCGGAATTAGTACATACATCAAAAACTTGTCTCCGCATACGAAGATGATCGGTGCAGAGCCAGCAGGTGCAGCGAGCATGAAGGCTTCTATCGATGCGCAAAAGGTTGTCCCTTTGGCAACGATTGATAAATTCGTTGATGGCGCGGCCGTCAAATGTGTAGGTAATCTGAATTACGATATTTGCAATAACTATCTCGAAAATATCGTCAGCGTCCCTGAAGGTAAAGTATGCACGGCAATTCTCGATCTATACAATGAACACGCGATCATCGCCGAGCCAGCAGGTGCCCTTCCCATTGCAGCACTCGACTTCTATAAAAATGAAATCAAAGGCAAGTGCGTCGTCTGTGTGATCAGCGGTGGAAACAACGACATCGGTAGAATGCAGGAAATCAAAGAGAAGTCGATGATTTACGAAGGCTTACTGTATTATTTCCTCGTCGACTTCCCACAACGCGCAGGTGCACTACGCCAGTTCCTTGATGGTGTACTTGGACCGGATGACGATATTACGATGTTCGAGTATACGAAGAAGAATAATAAAGAGAGCGGTCCAGGTCTTGTCGGAATTGAGATTAAACACAAAGAAGACTATAACGGCCTGATTGCTCGCATGGAAAAAAACGGATTCCCTTATAAAGAAGTAAACAAAGATAGTACATTGTTTGGATTATTGATTTAATAAAAGTACTGCCACACTAGTCGCTATGACTTGTTGTGGCAGTTTTTGTGTTAGAGAAATAGTGAATAGGATAGGGGTGCGCACCATGTATAGAATGAACTTAGTGTTGGACGGGAACATTGTTTGTCTGATTATCAGGTACTGGAGTTCATGCGTTTCCTCTGTCTCGCCTCGCGCAGACACATCACAAAAGCACACAACTCCCCTTACCCACCCCACTCTACTATATACATAACCATTGTGAGAGGTTTCCTAAATAAAAAACTGGGTAATTAATTACTAAAACATACATCATCTGCACATGCTATCTGTACATAAGAAGAACACTTTTTATGAAAACGGCAGAAAAGGTGGTGACTCTGAAATGGGACCCAAACATAGTAAATTCAGTATATCCATACTCTTCATCGTTCCACTGCTCATCTTAGCTAGTCTTACAATTCCTTACTTCACCACAATTCAAAACGGCACGGATATCTACCTGCAATCAGAAACGATTACCGAGCAAGATGCAAACGAAAATTATGTCCTACTTCGCTACGACGTCGAAAAAGTACCAAAGGAGCGCATGACCCCTAGTTTGGTGACAGCATTAAAAAAACCTAACGACATCGGTCAGACACGGGTATTTGGCGTATTGGAACACAACAACGGTGTCGCTGAATTAGTTTCATTAAGCGATAAAAAACCTGCTGAAGGTGTCTATTTAATGGGCTGGCTGGCACAGACCACCGACCGAGAGTATCGCCAGAACGACCATTACATCGTGAATTTTGGTCTCGATCGCGTCTATGTCCCCGATTTCGGCCATCATGTTGCGGCAGACAGTGTACAAGACCGCACGATGACTGCGCATTTTAAAGTACTGGATGGCAATAGTATTTTGCGCGAATTCCATACCAATTAAAAGAAGCAAAAAGGAAGAGTACAGCTCTCCCTTTTTGCTTCCTTTTATTATAAACCTAGTGAGATATATTTTACTTCCAGATATTCGTCTATACCTTGATGTCCACCTTCTCGCCCAAGACCACTTTGTTTAAAGCCACCAAACGGAGCTTGCGGTGCGGATGGCGAGCCATCATTCAGACCTACGATCCCATACTCTAATGCTTCACATAGTTGAATACCTCGTGTGATGTTCTCCGTGAAGACGTATGCTGCTAATCCAAATACTGTATCATTCGCACGCTTGATGACTTCTTCTTGTGTCTCAAACGTCGCAATTGGCAATACAGGGCCGAATGTTTCTTCTTCCATACAGAGCATCTCGTCGGTTACGTCTTTCAAGACCGTTGGTTGGTAGAATAACCCTTCAATATGTTCACCGCCCGTAACGACTGTTGCCCCTTTGGATTTTGCATCTAGTACATGCTCGTCCACTTTATCAATTGCATCCTGATCAATTAATGGACCGATTACGACACCTTCTTCTTTGCCGTCGCCGACTTTTAATTTCCTTGTTTCTTCTGCAATGCGTGTTGTGAATTCCTCTGCAATCGATGAATGTACGTAAATACGGTTCGCACAGACACACGTTTGTCCTGCATTGCGGAATTTTGCCGCGATGACACCATCCACTGCTTTATCAAGATCCGCATCAGCCATAATAATCGCGGGTGCCTGTCCACCTAATTCCAATGAAATCTTCTTCATCGTATCGGCTGCACCTTTCATCAATGTTTTGCCGATTTCAGTAGATCCTGTAAATGTCAGCTTGCGCACGCGACCATCTTCCTGCCAAGCTTCTGCAATTTCACTCGCACTGCCCGTTACGAGGTTCAGCACACCGTCAGGAATGCCTGCTTCTTGTGCAAGCTCAATTAAACGAATCGCAGTCAATGGAGTTTGAGAAGCGGGCTTCATCACAACTGTACAGCCTGCTGCAAGTGCAGGGCCGACTTTACGTGCAATCATAGCTGCAGGGAAGTTCCATGGCGTAATCGACGCGATGACACCTACTGGTTGCTTTTGGACGAACATTCGCTTATTGGATTGCGTAGCAGGAATGGTTTCACCATAAATCCGCTTACCTTCTTCTGCAAACCAGCTAATATATCCATTCGAATAACGCATTTCACCAAGTGCTTCCGCTAAAGGCTTCCCTTGCTCAGCCGTCATAGTTTCAGCTATACTTTCCTCATTTTTCTCAATCAAGGCATGCCATTTCATTAAATACGCACTGCGCTCATACGCAGACAAAGCTGCCCAATCCGAAAATGCAGCAGAAGCCGCATCGACCGCTTGCGTTGCTTCCGCTTTGCCGCCTTTAGGTACGGCACCGATTGTCTCACCAGTTGAAGGATTCACTACTTCGATTTGCGGTAGATCCGCACCAAGTCGCTTTCCATTAATGATCATTTCGGTTGTTTCCATATATAACCTCTCCTTTATTTGGCATCATTGACACGTTCCACAGGAATATCTGCCACTATATCATTTAATACCCAACTGGCGAGAATTAAACCCGCCACCGACGGACAAAATGCATTGGAAGCTGGAGGCATTTGTGCTTTTCGGATCGATGCATCGGCATTTCCGACCGTTTCAAGGACATCTTCACGCACAACAATGGGGCTTTCATCCGAGAACACAACAGGTACACCTTTAGGAATACCCAGCTTGCGCAAACGAAGACGCATCACTTTTGCTAATGGATCTGTATGCGTTTGCGAAATGTCCGCAATCCGGAAACGTGTTGGATCCGTTTTATTGGCAGCGCCCATGCTCGAAATCACTTTAATTCCGCGTTCGACACATTGCTGGATCAAATGAATTTTATAGCTGATCGTATCTGAAGCGTCGATCACATAATCCGGCGCGTACGAGAAGAATTCTTCAGACGTTTCCTCAGTATAGAACATATGTAGATCAATCACTTCACAGTCTGCGTTGATATCTGCAATTCGTTCTTTCATGACAGCGGCTTTAGAACGCCCTACCGTCGATAAATAGGCGACGAGTTGGCGGTTGATATTGGTGACATCAATCGTATCTTTATCGACTAAAATAATACGTCCAACTCCTGTCCGCGCACATGCTTCAGCTGCAAATGAACCGACTCCCCCGACGCCTAAAATCGCAACTGTCTTGCCCTTCATTCTCTCTACGCCTTCTTTACCTATCGATAATTCATTTCTCGAAAATTGATGTAACATCCATACCGCATCCTTTATCATAAATTGTATTTACTCTATCCTAAAACAGTTTCCTGCACACGCGCAACTAACTGAATTTTAGGCAATAAAAAACCTCCTTGCGTAAGCAAGAAGGTGAATGTTTGTAAGAAAGTGAAATCCCGACTGTGCCGTCTTTGAATATCGCTTTGAACCCGCTAATAGCAGGTGGGTGTCCTGTATAACTCTTTTGACGTCCCGTTTAAAGGCATGTCAGCCAAGCTATAACGTTGAACTCCCGACGATAAGATGTTGGGTCAAAACTAATTTACAAATGACGAACACTTCAGGATTTCTACTACCTTCATCTTATCACATGTTTTTTTATAATTCAATCAATTTGAGCGAAGTCTTTTAAAATAGTTGTTTACTCACTTTTTTACTGGTTCAGCAACTACTTTAATCCCAAGTTCTTTTAACTGTGCATCATCCACAGTACTTGGTGCTTCAGTCAATAGATCACTTGCACTAGCTGTTTTAGGGAAGGCAATCGTGTCACGCAAGTTGGTAGATCCAGCAAGCAACATCACGATACGGTCTAGACCGAACGCAATTCCACCGTGTGGAGGTGTACCGTATTCAAACGCATCCAACAAGAAGCCAAATTGTTCGCGCGCTTGCTCTTCCGTGAATCCAAGTGCCTTGAACATCGCTTCTTGTACGTCACGCTGATAAATACGCAATGATCCGCCACCTAGCTCATAACCGTTCAACACTAAGTCATATGCTTGGGCTTTTACAGTTTCAGGACTTGTTTTCAATTCTTCCACATCAGCAGGCATCGTGAATGGGTGATGAGCTGCGTAATAACGGCCATCTTCCTCGTCGTACTCGAATAACGGCCAGTCCGTCACCCATAGGAAGTTGTATTGAGATTGGTCAATCAAGTCTAATTCTTTTCCAAGCTTCAGACGCAATGCACCAAGTGAATCCGCTACAACAGATTTCTTATCTGCTCCGAATAAGAACAAATCTCCAGGTTCTCCGCCGCCAGCTACTTTTAGCGCTTCGCCGATTTCTCCATCGAAGAATTTCGCAATGGGGCCATTGAAGCCGTCTTCCGTCACTTTCAACCAAGCCATACCTTTCGCGCCATATACTTTTGCAAACTCGCCAAGTGCATCAATATCTTTGCGTGAATATTTATCCGCCGCGCCTTTAACGTTGATCAATTTAACTTGGCCGCCCGCTTCAACTGCGCCAGCGAATACTTTAAATGAAGAGTCTTTGACGATTTCAGATACATCCGTCAATTCCATACCGAAACGAGTGTCCGGCTTATCTGAACCGAAACGTCCCATCGCTTCATCATATGGTATACGTTTAAATGGAGTTTCAACATCCACTTGTTTAACATCTTTCATTACTTTCTTGATTAAACGTTCGTTAAGCTCCAAAATTTCCTCGATTGACATGAAGCTCATTTCCATATCAATTTGTGTGAATTCCGGTTGACGGTCTGCACGCAAGTCTTCATCACGGAAACAACGAGCGATTTGGTAATAACGGTCGAAGCCTGATACCATCAATAACTGCTTAAACAACTGTGGGGACTGTGGCAATGCGTAGAATTCACCTTCGTGAACACGGCTTGGTACTAAATAGTCACGCGCGCCTTCAGGAGTGGATTTCGTTAGGATCGGTGTTTCTACTTCCAAGAATCCTTCTTCATCCAAGAAGTTACGCACTGTTTTCGTAATATCTGAACGCATTTTGAAAACTTTTGCAAGCTCTGGGCGACGAAGATCGAGGTAACGGTACTTCAGACGCGTTTCTTCACCTACGTCCGTTTCGTCTTCAATAGTAAACGGTGGGTTTTTCGCTTCGTTGATGACTTTGACTTCCACCACTTGAACTTCTATTGCACCCGTTGCAATGTTTTTGTTCTTCGTACGCTCTTCACGTTCGATGACGAGACCTGTGACTTCGATGACGTATTCGTTACGCAATGTTTCAGCGATTTCGAGAGCTTCTTTTGAGATATCTGGGTTGAAGACCGTCTGGACGATGCCTGCACGGTCGCGGACGTCGATGAAGATGAGTCCACCGAGGTCACGGCGCTTCTGCACCCAGCCTTTGAGCGTGACTTCTTCTCCGATTTGTAGTTCTGATAAGTTCCCACAATAATGTGTGCGTTGCATAGTGACTACACTACCCTTCTGATGTTTGAGTTTGTATTTTTAATTTAAAAAAGTAAAAGTACTATAGAGAGTGAAATGGTGTTGTGCTTGGGATTTACGCTTCAGAGGGGACGCGTTCCAGAGGGCCCGCGGTGAGCCAACTAGGTCGCTGTGCTCCCTTTAGTTGTCTCACCTGTCGGGCTGATCCTCCCGGAGTCGCCCCTCTTACGCTCCAATCCTAAGTGGGGACTATGATTAGTTAGTGACTCCATTGAAATTTATGAGTGAATAAGTGTACTGCTTTTTAATTCTTTAAAATTTAAATTCAAGAACAGTAACAGAGTACTCCCTACTCTAAAGGTAGGGAGTGGAGTGCAGAGCGGCGACTCCCGCGGGATAAGCATGAGCCTTGAGACCCCGGACAGATGCCTTAATTTCTGCAAAGTAAACAGAAATACGGCAAAGCGAACCCTTCGCTGTTCGCTTGGCTCAAGCCATGCCCGCAGGAAAGCGTCCGCTCGGAACGGAAATCCCCATGACGTTACAAGCTCTTACTTCTCCAATTCCCCAATTAATTCGTCAACCGTAACCTTTTTCTGTTCTCCGCCCGCCATGTTCTTCAGCTGAACGACGTTTTCGTTCACTTCGTCTTCGCCGATGACGATGACGTAGTTCGCTTTCAAGCGGTCAGCGGACTTCATTTGGGCCTTCATCTTGCGGTCCATGTAGTCCATCACGCTGCGTAAACCATTCTTGCGTAGCTTGCCGAGAATCTCGAAGCCTTTTTGTCGTGCTGCATCGCCAAGTGTGACGATGTAGACGTCGAGTGACGGTTCGTCCGTGAAAGATTTTTCTTCCGCTTCAAGCGCTAGCAAAAGCCGCTCGATGCTAAGAGCGAAGCCGATACCCGGTGCTGGTGGGCCGCCGATTTCTTCAGCGAGTCCGTTGTAACGTCCGCCACCACATAGTGTCGTGATCGCGCCAAAACCTTTGGATGTGCTCATGATTTCAAATGCAGTGTGGTTATAGTAATCCAGTCCACGGACAAGATTGGGATCGTATTCGTACTCGATGCCTGCGATGTCCAAGTAGTTCTTCACTTTTTCGAAGTACGCGCTCGATTCTTCATTGAGATAATCCGCGAGTGAAGGCGCTGTTTTCATCAATGGATGTTCTCTATCCACTTTACAATCCAAAATTCGTAATGGATTTTTCTCTAGACGGTTTTGGCAGTCCGAACAGAATTCCGCAATATTTGGGCTAAAGTGTGCAATCAGCGCTTCTCGGTGTGCATCGCGTGATTCTTTGTCGCCAAGTGAATTTAGTACCAGTTTGATATCCGAAAGACCTGTTTTCTTATAAATATTCATTGCCAACTCGATTACCTCTGCATCGATTGCTGGATCATCACTGCCGATTGCCTCTACGCCAAATTGGACGAATTGACGGTAACGGCCAGCTTGTTGACGCTCATAGCGAAACATTGGACCTGTGTAGTATAGCTTCACGGGCTGATCTGCGTAGCCAAACATTTTATGTTCGACGAATGAACGCACGACTGGCGCTGTACCTTCTGGACGCAATGTCATCGAGCGATCTCCTCGATCCGTGAATGTGTACATCTCTTTTTGCACGATATCTGTCGTATCACCGACTGTGCGCTGGAATAATTCGGTTTGTTCGAAAATCGGTGTACGGATTTCCTTGTAGTTGTAAACATCACAAATCGAACGAGCGATCTTTTCAACGCGCTGCCATTTCCAAGAAACATCAGGAAGAATATCCTGCGTACCGCGGGGAACTTTAAAATTCATTAGTAAAACTCCTTTCGATTATCTAATAACGGGCGAACTTTCTGAGAACACAAAAAAGCTCCCATCCCTAATAAAACAGGGACGAGAGCTTGTAGCTTCCGCGGTTCCACCCAAATTGACACAAAAGTGCCCACTCGAATCCGGATAACGGCCGGTTCCGTCCACGCCTACTAATTTCAGCATGAATCCTCCGTGGTGTTGTTCGCTTTACGGTTCTGTCAGGGAATTTCAGCCAAGTTCCCCGTTCTCTTTCCAGCCTATAGTAAAGGTATTTTCCACATCATCGGTATGTGAATTAATTCGATTACTATCTATGTTAGTCGTAACTGCTACTACTGTCAACTTCTTTGGTGAATTATATATGTTGGTCAGCACTAGCAAACGCTCATTCAAAACATTTATCCGCTCTATTAACGTCCATAAGCGCTCTATGAAACGTCCTAACCGCTCTATGGCACCTGGTATCCGCTCATAGACCTACGTCAAGCGCTCTATCACGACCCACATCCGCTCATAGACGCACCACTTCACTTACCTAGACTCAATCATCAATGTCACAGGACCATCATTCGTCAACTGCACGTCCATCGTGGCACCAAATTGGCCTGTTTCAACATAAAGTCCAAGACTGCGCAGTTGTTCATTGAAGTATTCCCACAACGGTTCTGCCACATCAGTTTTGGCCGCCTCGATAAAACTTGGACGGCGCCCTTTTTGTACGTTGCCATACAAAGTAAACTGAGATACGGACAAAATCGCGCCATCGATTTCTTTGATTGAACGATTCAATTTTCCTTCATCGTCTTCATAGATACGCAAGCCAGCAATTTTATTCGCAATATACGTGGCGTCTTGTTCGGTATCGTCATGTGTGATGCCGACAAGCAACACATAGCCAGTTGAAATGGAGCCTGTAATTTCTCCGCCAACTGTTACGGAAGCGTCTTTCGCACGCTGTAATAAAACTCGCATGTTCACATCTCCTAATTAGTTCATAACTCGTTCTACAGAATAAACGTCTTTGATTTGTTTGATTTTATCGACGGTGCGTTGCAAATGCGCGATGTTTTGGATTTTAATCGACATATGGATATGGGCGATATCATCCTTGTCTGCTTTGCCACTCACTGCGGTAATTGGCGTATTCATATCGGCGACGACCATCATCACTTCATTGAGTAAACCTTGTCTATCGAATGCGGAAATTTCAATATCGACTTGGAATTCTTTGCGAACTTGATCGTCTTGCAATGCCCAGTGGACTTCGATAATACGTTCTTGCTGTCCTTGTTCAGACAATACGTTCGGACAATCGGTACGGTGCACGGAAACGCCACGGCCACGTGTAATGAAACCGACAATTTCATCGCCGGGTACCGGGTTACAGCACTTCGAAATACGGATCAGCATATTGTCAATGTCTTTGACGATTACACCTGATTCCGTCTGTTTTTCCGGCTTTGGCGCTTGAATTTCTGAGACGATTTTATCAATCGTTTCTTTCTTCACGCGTTCTTTGCGCATTCGCTCAGCTAGTCGATTGACTACTTGTTGCGCGGTAATGCCACCGGAACCGACTGCAGCATAAAGGTCCTCTTCAGAAGTAAAACTGAATTTTTCAATGGTACGCTGCATATTTTCTTTACTCAACGCTTCCTTGATATCATACTCTTCTTCTTTCAGTTCCTTCTGAATCATCTCGCTACCTTTGTCGATGTTCTCGTCACGCAATTGCTTTTTGAAATATTGGCGGATTTTATTTTTCGCTTGTGAGGTATGCGCTAATTTTAACCAGTCACGGCTTGGACCAAATGACTGTTTCGAAGTTAGAATCTCGACGATATCACCTGTTGATAATGACGAATCAAGCGGCACGATTTTACCATTCACTTTAGCCCCGGTCGTCCGATTCCCAATTTCGGAGTGGACCCGATAGGCAAAGTCAATCGGTACCGATCCTTGCGGCAATTCGACAACATCTCCGTCCGGTGTAAACACATAGACCATGTCCGAAAATAAGTCAAACTTCAATGATTCCATAAACTCCTGTGCATTAGAGGATTCATTTTGAATTTCCAAAATCTCACGGAACCATGTCAATTTCGAATCAATATCACTCGCTAGTTTCGCGACTTGTTTACCTTCTTTATATGCCCAGTGAGCAGCCACACCAAATTCTGAAATCCGGTGCATCTCTTCTGTCCGAATTTGTACTTCGAGTGGATCTCCTGCAGGTCCGACAACAGTCGTATGGATAGATTGATACAAATTTTGTTTCGGCATGGCGATATAATCTTTGAATCGTCCCGGCATCGGCTTCCATAATGTATGAATGATTCCAAGCGCCGCATAGCAATCCTTAATGCTCTTCACGACAATACGTACCGCCAGTAGATCATAAATTTCATTGAACTCTTTTTTCTGGATAACCATCTTTTGATAAATAGAATACAAATGCTTTGGTCTACCATGAATTTCTGCAGCGATACCCATTTCATCCAGTTCGACACGCATCTGATTCATGACGTCTTTCAAATACTGTTCGCGTTCTGTCCGCTTTTGCTTCATCAAATTGACGATACGATAATATTGTTGGGGATTGGAATAACGCAACGCAATATCTTCCAGTTCCCATTTAATCGTGGAAATTCCGAGGCGATGAGCGAGTGGTGAGAAGATCTCCAACGTTTCTTCCGATACCCGGCGTTGTTTCGCTGCCGGGACATGCTTCAATGTCCGCATATTATGCAATCGATCCGCAAGTTTGATTAAAATGACACGGATATCCTGCGCCATCGCAATGAACATTTTACGGTGATTTTCCGCTTGTTTTTCTTCATTGGATCTGAATTTTAATTTGTCGAGCTTCGTTACGCCATCAACGAGCATGGCGACTTCATCACCGAATTCACGAATAATATCTTCGCGACTAATTTCCGTATCTTCCACCACATCATGTAGAAAGCCGGCTGCGACCGTTTCCGGATCCATTTGAAGACCCGCCAAAATTCCTGCGACTTGAATCGGATGGTTGATATACGGTTCACCTGAAGTCCGAAACTGCCCTTCGTGCGACTTTTCAGCCATCACATATGCCCGCCTGATGAATTCGACGTGTTCTTCGTTCATATATTTGGAGACCAAGTCGTATATGTCTTGTTCTGTCAGGTCTTGATTTTTCGCCATTGACTTACCCCTTTCAGCCTATTCTGTAAATATTTAGACAATAGTTTTTAGTAGTATATGTATATTATCACCTATATGTAAAGCGAATCAAACTCAGCGCCTATATTTATATAGCAAGAATCCTCCGCATTAAGCGAAGGATTCCCTCATCAGTACGTAATTAATGCCTTGATGTTTTCATTCGTCAACTTTTCGCGACCGTTCAAGTACGATAGTTCGATCAAGAATGCACAGCCAGCTACAACGCCACCAAGTTTCTCGATCAATTCGACTGTTGCGCCGACCGTACCACCAGTTGCAAGTAAATCATCGACAACGAGTACGCGTTGGCCAGGCTTGATAGCATCTTTATGGATCGTTAACTCATCTTGTCCATACTCTAAGTCATAAAATACCGAGATCGTTTCGCGTGGTAATTTACCTGGCTTACGAACCGGTGCAAAACCGATTTCAAGTGCATAAGCAACAGGACATCCGATGATGAAACCGCGTGCTTCTGGCCCCACGATGATATCTACGTCCAATCCCTTCGCATACTCAACAATTTGGTCTGTCGCATATTTATATGCTTCTCCGTTATCCATGATCGTCGTGATGTCTTTAAAGCTGACACCCGGCTTTGGATAATCGTCTACAGTCGTTACAAACTTTTTTAAGTCCACAGTTTTTCCTCCTCAACAGCATCTGTCTCACGCAAAGAGTCGAATACTTTCTTCAAGTCCTGATACGGAGCATAAAGCAACAACTCTTCCAGTTTGATCTGCTGTTGGCGTTTTTTATAAGATGGCGCTTCTGCCAAATCTCGTTTGCCGGCAGAAGTAAGCATCGTCACCTTACCATTCTCTAGTGTAACAAATTCCAGTTCATAAAACACTTTTGTCATAAACTTTATCACATCTTTTTTCCAACCTTTATGTTTGGAAAGCATATCGATTTGATTGTGTATATCAAATGTCTCACGCTTTTTCAAAAAGCTGTAATACCAACCAAATTGTTGGCGATCTGGTATCTTTTCGAAGTACATCGAATCATGCACATGCAGATGAAGATACACTCGGTCGGCACGCGTCTTTTCCATCACTTGTTTCAACTGTTCTTCAGCCTGAGGCATATCGAGCAATACAATAGCTGAAGAAAGACGAAGTTCGTCGCGTCCAATTAAAGCAATTGGAATATCTTTAAAGAACGGAGCGAAATGTTGGATAGCTTCTTCACTGAACGCAATAAATTGGGCTTGATCCGGAATCAGCGGCAACCATCTAGCTGGCTCTCGGATTCCACGGTAATCGAACAACTGCCACTCGTCACATTTCACATCTTCGACAAGTAACTGCGCTTTTTTGTTCCCGTTCCATTCATTAATTTGCAAATCACCCGTCAAACTAAGCTTACTTTGCGGTGCCATTTCGTCTGCCAATGCCCCCGCTCCGAAGTAGATTGCATCTAGACGTTCAGTATGGTCGCCCATTTCAAGTTTCAAATGATCCTTCGCTGTACCGATTTTACGGACAGATATCGTGTCGAGCTGCTCCAATAAGAAAACTGGCTTCGGGAATCCCATTCCAAACGGCCGGATTTTCTCGAGCGCTTCGATTGAGGCAATATCAATTTCATCCAGCGCAAGCGGCACATCGATGGATAAAATAGGCTGTAAATCCTCTCTTGTCAATATTTCCTTCGCCTGTTCATTCAAATTCGAACGCAATAATTCAACGTCCTCTAGTTTCAATGACATCCCGGCAGCCATCGCATGCCCTCCGAAATGTGGCAGAATTGACGCATTCTTCGATAACTCTTTATATAAATCAAAGCCCTCAATACTACGCGCAGAACCTTTCGCCATTCCTGTTTCATGGTCGATCGACAAAATGATGGAAGGACGGTAGTATTTCTCCGTCAGTCTCGATGACACGATGCCGACGACACCCGGATTCCAGCCTTCCCCTTCTACGACTAGCACGTGAGGAACTTGATCGCCATAACGGATTTCCACTTGCTCTTGTGCTTCCTTTGCGATTTCTTTCACTAATTGTTGCCGTTCTTTATTCAAATCATTCAATTCTTCTGCAATTCCGAGTGCTTGTTGCTCATCTTCTGCCTTTAATAGATCAACTGCTGGATCTGCATCGCCAAGTCGGCCCGGTGCATTCAGACGTGGACCGATCGTAAAGCCGATCGTTTCTTCCGATAAAGCATTTTGTTCATGACCGCTCACTTGCATCAACGCCTTAATTCCAGGACGTTGCGTGCGGCGCAATCTGCGAATACCTTCTTTCACCATATAGCGATTTTCATCTTCTAACGGAACCAAGTCCGCGATCGTACCGATGGCAACGAATTCCAGCAAGTCGAGTGGCGGCTCTCCAAGTAAAGCAGAAGCTAGTTTGAACGCTACACCGACACCTGCAAGTTCGCCAAATGGATAATTGCCATCGGGATGACGTGGGTGGATGACCGCATCCGCGTCAGGCAAGACGTCACCCATTTCGTGGTGGTCCGTCACGATGACCGACAGTCCAAGCGACTTGGCGAAAGCGATTTGTTCAATGCCTGAGATTCCGTTGTCTACTGTGATCAAGACTTCTGTGCCTTCTGTATGTAGTTGTGCAAAGTAGTCGCTGTTCGGTCCGTAACCGTGTTCAAAACGGTTCGGGATGGCGAAGTTCACTTTTGCACCAAGACGTTCGAGCGCTGTCAAGAGCACTGTGACACTTGTTACGCCGTATAGTGATAGGTAAGCTTTTGAGTTTATCGCCAGCTTTTCCCCCACTTCACACCGTGCGTGAGACTTTCACCTCACACGGCGTTCTATCGAAAAATTTCAAAACTTTGGTAATCTACATAACTTAACAGAATTCACTTGTTCGTTTGTATGTCTAATCGTCCAATTAGATAGTTAATTGCTGTAGTTCCAATTTCTTTCGTAGCGTATTTATTTTATTCAGGCTTTGTGAGTTGGTTAGTAACTTTTTATACTTTGAGATTATTTCTTCATCTATTGCGTGAATTAAAATGTGGATTTCCTTATCAACGAGACAGAGGTTGTTATATTGGTCATTACCACCTTGCAACCGTGGTACTTTATGATGGCAATGAATCGTCATCGGGTTTAACATTTGCCCAGTTACATGGCATTTTCCTCTTTGTGCACAGTATAATGCTATACGGTTATCGTTGTACTCTATACTTCTCTGGGGAATTGGATGCTCCATCAGAAATCGAAGTATACTGATATCAACAGTTATCAGGTTTTTATGAATTTCTACTCTACCTTCTTTTGTATATGCATTTACTGCGTTACGCTTCATCATTGGATTCTTATGTTTAATATATCCAATTGGAAGGAGCGGATCTCGTGATATAAATCTTAATTGTTTGCTCTTTCCGTATTCTTTCTTAATGAAATCAGATGTTATCACACCTGTTTTCTTAATTCGCCTTTTCATACGATGGTCTTTCATACATGCATTTACTTCGTATGCAATGTTCCCCATATCTTCGGAAATCATTGTAGCGGTACGGAAATATTGATGAAGTCCTATTACAGTTGAGTTGTAGAGTGCTATTTTTCTTGCTTGATCGTTAACACCGCTATCATATCGAATACCATTTATGATTTGCTTCAAGTTTTTCTTTGTGCGTTGAACTGCTTTGTCGCACATATGACTTTTCACAACCCATTTTTCACCTTTTGGAATTAGCTTCATTTTAAACCCGAGAAATTCAGAATAATCCTTTTTGAGATTCACTATTTTTGATTTGTCTTCGCTTATTTCTAAACCAAGTCTTTCTTTCAGCCATTTTTGTACTGCGAAAAATAATCGTTTGGCGTGATTAGGATTACTGCAAAAGATTTTGAAATCGTCTGCATATCGAACAATATAACATTCTTTTAGCTTAGATTTCCTAAGCACCCTGTACTTGTAACCTTTATCTGCGTGATTATTTTTCTTGTAATGGTATTGCAGATAATCCTTTTGAGTAGGAATATCCTCCCATTGGCTTTCAATCCAACGGTCAAGTTCATTTAGAACAACATTAGATAGCAAAGGAGATAGGATTCCACCTTGTGGCGTACCTTTATCATTCTCAATGATTCGACCATTTGGCAACTTAATTTTAGCTTTAAGCATTTTTGAAATGATAGTGAGTAAATTCTTATCTTGAATGCCCATTGCCCACATCTGTTTTAGCAACTTGGAGTGAGACACGTTATCGAAGAATCCCTTTATGTCTATATCGATTACATATGACATTTTTGAATTCTGCATAAGACGATAACTTTGAGCTATCGCATTCTCTACTGAGCGGTTCGGTCTAAATCCATGACTTCTTCCGGAGAATTTTGCTTCCACTATGGGTTCAAGAATTTGCAATATACATTGTTGGACTATCCTATCCCAGATAGCGGGAATTCCTAAAGGTCTAATTTTTCCATTTGGCTTTGGTATTTCCACTCGTCTAACTGCTTTCGGTTTATAATCTCGCAGTTTGTTTCTAACAAAACCTACAAATTGCTCCTCGGTCAGCTTGGATATATGATAGATTGTTCGACCATCCACGCCAGCCGTTTTGCTACCTGTATTTTTCTTAATGTTTCGATACGCCAACTTAATGTTTTCAACTGAACTAATTATGGACATTAAGTTTTTGAAAGAACTGCTATTGTTGCTTTGTTCATACAACATGTCAAATGTATCTTGCATGTGGTAATACTCTGCGTTTCTAAGCTTGGACTTTTTAACATGTTTAACGATTTGTGAATTTGCCACAGACATCAACCCCTCTCTCAAGTGGTGATTCTTTTAGTCATACTCGAATCTGTGTCTGTTATGCATTTATAAGTCTTTGAAATATCCGACTAGAGCCTATCCCTCCACCACTTATTATCATGGTTTCAAAGGTACTATGGCTCCACTCTCACGAAAGGTAAATCAGTTTTAATAGGTCGCCCTTTTATCTACTGAACTGCTTCTCAGGTAGGTTAATACCTCCGCATCCTTCGCTTTCCACGTTCCAATTTCTTTATCCTTACATATATCTTTAGGTTTCTCCTATGATCCTGCATGCTTGAGCTTGCCTGTAACAAACTATGGATTTTCATAACGCCAGATTTTTACTCATCCACACATGCGATGGCACTACCACCTATCACATTTCTGTGACAACTACGTCTAGACCCGTACATTCAGAGATTCGTCAGTGCTTGTTCAGCACATTCTAACCATAGATACTTTATGGACTCCCGGCATATGGGACACACCATCCACCTCTGGACAGCTTTCGTGTCAGGTACTCGCTATGCTCTCCCTAACTTACGGTATCTCTCTGCCGACTTCACCGAGCTTCATACCTTTCTACTATAACCTTAGAAAAGGCATGTCGGAGTATCAGAGTAGGCATTTCAAGGCGTTACCCCATCATTCTACCTATCAAGAAATCAGTTCTCCTAGGATTTCTCCTAGTGTCTAAGCTTTTCACTTAGAAACGTGTCGCACCCGCATCATAATCTCCAAAAATTGTAATTTGCTGTTGTGTGTCGATTGCATGTTGGATGCAATCGACGGCTTCTTGCATGTCATGTAATAAAAACGGGTCATGTAAGTTGGACTCGTCCATGTGCAGATACGCGTTTGCTTGTTCGCTTGTCGTGATTCCGCGTGCGACAAGTATTTTTGTCAGCATCGTGGAAAGCTTCAAGTCCTTTGCGAGCTGGTTGACGAGTTCTTCATCTGGCCGATCGATTTGCCATCTTTTTTTTGATTGTATCAATGCTTTCACATCCTCTGTTCTTATTATAGCTAATGAAGATGGAGACTGAAAGGAAACGGGATGGAAAGATGGGGAGTAAGAACAGGATAGCATCGTTTTCTTCCTATAAGACCTGCAGAGGTAGTTGATATAAAGAGTGAGAGATAGCAGTTAGCCTCATAGGCATAGTAGGCCGTTGCTCGAGTGGGCGAATTTGAGAGTGCTGTAGTTGTACTTGCACTACTGAGTGGTCATGATGTAGATTGTGGTTCTAGCAAAATAAGAAATTTTGTACATTACTTAACAGAGAAATCCTTATGGCAGAGCGACTACACGGCTGCCGGTCTTGCTCACTTTTTGTTGGGGACGTGGCTCGACTGATTATCTGGTACTAAAATTAGCGAGTGTTCACTTTTTGGACCCGCGCAGGCACGTGGGGGATTGCCTACAGCCATGAGCCAGCTGGCGATAGAGCTGCCAGTTGGCTCAGGGCCACGGCCTACCCCGCAGTTGTGCCTGCGCTACTGTGGGAAAATGAATTAGTTTGTGTTTCTAGCAAAAAGAAAAACAGTGACATTGTGATAGCTATCATGCATTTCTTGCTCACTTTTTGTTGGGTACGTCGCTCGACTTATTTTTTGGATTCTGTAGTTAGCAAGTGTTCACTTTCTCGACCCGCACAGGCACGTGGGGGATTGCCTACAGCCATGAGCCAGCTGGCGATGGGGCTGCCAGTTGTCTCATGGCCACGGCCTACCCCGCAGTTGTGCCTGTGCTACTGTGGGGAAATGAATTAGTTTGTGTTTCTAACAAAGAAAAACTAGCGACATTGTGATAGCTATCATGCATTTCTTGCTCACTTTTTGTTGGGTACGTCGCTCGACTTATTTTTGGATACTAAAGTTGGCAAGTGTTCACTTTCTGGACCCGCGCAGGCACGTGGGGGATTGCCTAAAGCCATGAGCCAGCTGGCGGTGGGGCTGCCAGTTGTCTCATGGCCACGGCCTACCCCGCAGTTGTGCCTGCGCTACCGTAGGGAAATGAATTAGTTCGTGTTTCTAGCAAAAAGAAAAACAGTGACATTGAGATAGCTATCACTTGTTTCTTGCGAGTGAAGTGTATGAACTGCACTACACACTATCTTGCGAAAGCCATCCACCAGCGCTGTAGTGGGGACAATGAGCATTACACTTACATTGCCAGCAAAACCACAAACTCCTAACAGAACTACAATTCGACAAGCACTTAAGTACTAAATCGATTAAAAACATCTACTAGCACTGCCCTACACACTTTCCAACGAAGGCCATCCCCTGCCACTTCTTACTTCCCAACTAAAAGCACATTAAAAGAAACAACAGCAAAAAAGCCACAACAAGTCGCTAAGCACGACTCACTGCGGCAATTCA
The DNA here is from genome assembly GCF_002743235.1 of Sporosarcina sp. P25. NCBI lineage: Bacteria > Bacillati > Bacillota > Bacilli > Caryophanales > Caryophanaceae > Sporosarcina > Sporosarcina sp. P25. The sequence continues at coordinate 9,981 of NZ_PDYV01000018.1, read as the reverse complement.
CACGCTAATAAACTTCCCTCGGTGGAACAATCTCAGCCTCAACCAACGGCGCCTCCATCAACACATCGATCCGTTCTTCCATCTCTTGCATCTGCCTACGTTGCGCAGTCAATTCCTTCTCCTTCAAATGCATCTGCTTCTCCAACTCTTTGACACGTCGTCCACTTCTATACGACTTGTAAATAGCAAAGAAACCACTAATAATCGCACCAAGCAACGCTGACCCAAGAATAATTAATACAAGTGGAATCATCGTCGTACCAAAGAAATAATTAACCGGTACAGATTCTACATTAAATACAGCAAACAATGCGATGAACACAGCAAATAACAAACCAACTAGAACAGTCCATTGAAACTTCATGTGTTCCATTCCTCCATTCAAAAAAAGCAGGATATACCGAAGTATACCCTGCTTTCACTATAGTTCAAACGTATTACACAACAGGTTCGTCTGAGCCCCATTGTTTTTTCTCTTTATCTACTTTTATTCCGCCATTCTTCAAAATTTGCTTTCTCTTTAAGTCGAACCAAAGTTGAGCAGAGATGAAGATGGAAGAATACGTACCTGCAAGCAAGCCGATCAATAATGCGATCGAGAACGGTCGAATTGATTCTGCACCGAGTGCCATCAATGCCACTACGACGAAGACTACAGTCAGAACTGTGTTAACCGAACGGCCAAGCGTCTGTCGCAATGATTTATTGACAATCGTTGCCAATTCATCTTCTTCGCTAATATGCTTCGAGCGATTCAAGTTCTCACGTATTCTGTCAAAGGTGACGATCGTATCGTTGATGGAGTAACCGACAATCGTCAATACCGCCGCAATGAAAGTGATGTCTACTTCGAGTCGTAAAATACTGAAGACGGCTATCATGAAGAATGCGTCATGCAGTAAACCGATAATCGCCGCCAGACCCATGCGCCATTCAAAACGTAACGCTACGTAGATGATGATCCCAAGAGCCGCAACCGCAAGTGCATAAATCGCATTACGCACGAGCTCTTTACCTACCGTATTGGAAACTGTTGAAACGTTCGGCTCTGCACTGAATGTTTCAGATAACTCTTTTTTGATTTTGTTGACTTCTTCTTGTGAGAAGTCTTCTTTATATCGTGCAACCGCAATGTTCTTTTCATCGCCTGAAATGACGACATCCGACGTTGGGTGGCCAATATCTTCAAGAAGTTTCGTTACTTCCGTCTCATCGAGCTGTTGTTCAGCTAGCATTTCCACACGTGTACCACCGGAGAAGTCGATTCCCAAGTTGAGCTTGAAGACACCTAGCATGATCGCACCGACAATTAACAAGACGATAGAAAGTGCATAGAAACGTCTTCTTGAATGAACGAAATCGAAACGATCGAATTTTGTTGTGAGATCTAGCGTTTCATAGCCTTCATCTGCTGAATGAAGATGTTTTTTGTTCAATCCGAACCAGCCAACTTTATTATCGAGGTATCCGCTGTGAACGAGTAGTCCAAGCAATAGACGAGATCCCCAAACGGCTGTTAGGAAACTGACCAAAATACTGATAATGAGCATGGTCGCGAAACCTTTAACTGAGCTTGTACCGAAAATGAACAATACAACTGCTGCAAGGAGTGTCGTGACGTTCGCATCGAGGATTGCGGTGAACGAAGACTTCGCTCCAGCCATAAAGGACGTTTTAACCGATCTTCCGACACGTAATTCTTCTTTGATCCGCTCATAAGTGATGATATTGGCATCGACTGCCATACCGACCCCGAGCATTAATGCTGCAATACCAGGTAGTGTCAACACACCATTGATTAATGTGAACACTAGCAATATTAAAAAGATATAAACAGATAGAGTGACAACTGCCACAATCCCTGGCAAACGGTAATAGAATGCCATAAAGATAAAGATTAAGGTGACACCGACAATTCCAGCAAATATCGTTTTATCTAGTGCTTGTTCACCAAACTGTGCACCGACAGAAGTCGAGTAAATTTCCTCTAAATCAACAGGTAATGCACCGGCGTTCAGAATACCAGCCAAGTTTTTCGTCTCTTCAATAGTGAAGTTACCTGAGATTTCGACATTTGAAGAGTTAATGGTGTTAGCAACATACGGAGCCGAGATAAATGCGGGTTCCGGTTTTGTAGCTTCTTCCGCAAAGGAATTTTCACCTTCAATGAAATCCAACCAAATAACTAGCACGTTGTTCGGCTTTATTGCTGCAATTTCAGATGTAACTTCTCCAAATTTATTTGGATCTTTCATTTCCAATGTAACAACAGGGTTGTTATTTTCATCGAAATTGGCTTTTGCTTTACCTGCTTTCAAATCATTTCCGTCGAGCATCAATTCGTCATCCGCATTACGGAAAGAAAGATTGGCTTGAGTGGATAATAATTCGCGGGCAGTTTCCTGATCTTCTACCCCAGCAAGCTGAACTCGGATTCGGTTGTTTGATTCGATTTGAATGCTGGGTTCATTTACACCGAGCACGTCAATACGATTCGTCAATGCGCGGGCCGTATCGGCAACCGTCGACTCCGTAATCTTTTGTCCTTCTTTCAATGGTTTCACTTGGTAAAGAACCTCGAAACCACCTTGCAAATCAAGTCCTAGCTTGACATCTTTTAAAATGGGACTCGTCGTAGAAAATATCGTTGATGCCAAAATGACGATAAGCAGCAAAAACGCGACGATCCTTCCTCTGTTTTTCATATTTCCTTTTCCCCCTCATATACTAGAGCGGCATAGCACCTGTTATGTACTTTCTTCTCTCATTGTACAACATACCAATTATGAAACAGTAGGTTGTCCGTGTCAAATACTTCATGATAAGAATTGCAAATCAATCCATTTTTTTGGGCGAAAATAGCACAGACCATTCTTCTTTACTCAATTCCATCACTTCTTCACTGTTCCGTTGAGCTTCTGTTTGCGTATGGGTCATGAACTGTGCCGCAGTAATTGCCAAAACATCTGAAATCATTTCATACGAACGCATCGCAGAAATTTCTTTTTTCCGCCACTTCTTCTCCACCAAATAGTTCAGTAAATCTTCTTCCGTAATCTCCGAGTAGCCGTAAAACGTCAATTCTTGCTTTTTGCTTTCTAGTGCAGGGAGCAACTGTCTGTATAAGTCTGTCAACTGTTGATCCAATGCCACTTCCCCCCTCGTGAATAGTTCCGGAATAAACTTAATTATATCACATACACTTAACTATATTTGGGTTTTGCACAAGCATTCGTATTATATCCGAAAACGGGGCAAATCAGAAGGAGTGGTGTAGGGTGTCATCATTTATTCGGGGGACGATCTTTTTGATGGCGGCCGTGTTTTTATCAAAATTACTCGGCTTCGTCTATCGAATTCAATTTATGCGGGTTGCAGGAGAGGAAACAGTCGGGATCTATATGACCGCATACCCGGCGTTCGTCTTTTTCCTCTCGTTAGTACAGCTTGGCGTACCCATTGCGATTGCGAAGGTCATAGCGGAAATAAAAGCACAAGGCGGCACGGTACAATTACGACAAGTTATGAAAACCGCCACGTTTATCACCATTTTATCCGGTGCCGTTTTCATTCCAGCGTGTATTCTGTTCATCCCTTTTTTAGCGGAGACGTTACTCGGTAACAGCGCAACATCCACTGCCTTATATGTAGCCCTCGCCATCGTACCTATCGCCTCAATTGGCGGATTAATCAGAGGGTACTTCCAAGGGATTTCACGTATTGAAGAAACGGCATGGGCACAAGTCATCGAGCAAATCTTCCGTATTTTATTGATCACTTGGATGCTGCCGTACATTCTGGCTCCGGAAGATCCGATGATGAATGCAGCGTATGCTATGGCTGTCACATTCCTCGCTGAAGTTGTATCGGTTCTCTATCTTCTATACAAATACCGGCAGCAACAAAAGAAAGAACCGAAACCACAGAAAAAACAACCGCGATATCCGATGGAGCCCATCCTTGAGGTGGCACTTCCTTCGTCAGGCAGTCGTTTATTTGGGACCTTCACTTGGTTCCTTGAGCCCATCATCTTTTTACGCGCCCTCTCCATGGCAGGCGTTGGAACGGTAGCGGCGACATCATTGTATGGAGTAATTTCTGGTGTGCTTATTCCGTTATTATTGTTTCCCGCATTCATTCCGTATGCATTATCCGTCGTGCTCGTCCCAGCGGTCAGTGGTGCAGCGGCTTCTAGCAACGTCAAAAAGTTGCAAGAACGCATTCATTTAGCATTGCGTTTATCCGCTTTAACGGGCGCATTTGCGGCTACTGTATTTTATATGCACGGGCAAGCACTTGCAGAAAAGCTGTTCCACATTGTAGATGGCGGCAGCTATATGACATTGCTTGCGCCCATCTTCTTCTTTTATTATATACAAAGTCCACTCTATTCGATTTTGCAAGCGACAGGCGATGCGAAAGCCGGCATGATGAACTCGGTCTACGGAGGGATCGCAAAACTTGCGGTGATGTTCATCTTGGCTTCGCAACCAGGACTTCAAGAAACTGGCGCGGTTCTCGCAATCGGCTTCGGTGTACTCGTGACATCTTTCTTGCATATTGCCACGCTACGGCAAAACAAATCGACCGCCACAGGGTTTTCGATGTTCGCCATGACCTATATCGTATTCTTGCTGACCGTCGTCATCCGTCCGATTTTCATTCCTATCGGCTCGCATCATCTATTTGTCGAATGCGCCATTACGTCCGGCGTGCTGTTCGCTTTATTATTACTAACCAGACAAATCAAAACGCAGGACTTTGTCATGCTACGTAATTTAGTTAAACGCTATTGATCTTGTGTCAGTTGGACTCTTATTTCACCTTGTTCATACGAGCAATAGAAAATCTTGTTCAAATCGGTGATGTTTTTAGCACGTAACTCCTGTAGCAACCAATCTTCCGTCTTGCCAATCAACTTTAGATGCTCCGGTTGAATATCGCCGTCAAGCACTAGTCCGACAATCGGTAAGTCACCGTCTTTTGTGAATACAGATAAATTCCCGGAAGATTCGAGATACGCAAACGTCACATTATGGATTGACCCGACTTGATTCTCCCGTAATTGTTGAAACAAGTCGTCGAGATTATAACGTTGTTTACGCATTTCATGTTGTTGGATTTCTCCATGTTTAATAATCAACGTCGGATCTCCATCGACTAGGTCACGAAACTTCTTACTCTTCAATGAAATCATCGACGAAATATATTGAATGACCAGCAAAATAAGTATAGGAAGGATTCCTTTGATAATGGGTTTGTCGGGAGATTCTACAATCATCGCAGCTACTTCCGCCATAATAATGAAAACGACGACATCAATAACGCCCAATTCACCAACTTCTCGCTTTCCCATAATACGCAATATCACAAGAAGAAAAACATATAAAAATACCGTACGTAATCCGATGATGAGTAACTCGTGCACAGCATATCTGCCTCCTTCACACCTAGTGTGCCGGCAGATCTTTTTTCTATACGTGACAAAACAAAAAAGCGGCAATCTATGGATATACCACTAGATAACCGCTTTTTATTATGACGCTGTTACGACTCTGCCTACTGCTTGCTTGTCAAAACGCAAAACTGTAGTGTCAGATACACGTAAGAAAATAGACGTTTCATCTACTGCATCCACAGTTCCGTGAATACCGCCGATTGTAACCACTTCGTCTCCACGCTTTAAACTAGATTGCATCTCTTTCGCTGCCTTCTGTCTCTTTTGAGCAGGACGAATGAGTAAAAACCACATTATAGCTACCATGATTACTAGTGTGAAAATACCACCGTATTGTTCCATCATTATATATTTTCCCCCTTCCTGAAGCATCATTTTTTATTATACAAGATTTAAAAGTTTTTTGCATTCGGTTTATTAAAGCCGTATTGCTCAAAAAACTCTTCACGAAAATCACCGAGACGATCTTCACGTATGGCCTGACGTACTTGCTCCATTAAGTTAAGCAAAAAGTGCAGGTTATGATAAGACGTCAAACGTATACCAAAAGTTTCCCCCGCACGAATTAAATGTCGAATATATGCACGACTATAGTTTTTGCACGCATAACAATCACAGTTCGGATCCAGTGGACCAAAATCTCTTTCGTACTTCGCATTTTTGACAACTACGCGACCTTCACTTGTCATCAACGTACCATTACGTGCAATACGCGTCGGCAAGACACAGTCGAACATATCGATTCCGCGGATTGCACCGTCTATCAAGGAGTCTGGAGATCCAACACCCATCAAATAACGTGGCTTATCTTGCGGAAGTAAAGGTGTCGTGAACTCCAACACATTATTCATAATATCTTTCGGTTCTCCGACTGACAATCCACCGATTGCGTAGCCTGGGAAATCCATGGATACTAAATCACGTGCACTTTGCTTACGAAGATCTTCAAACTCTCCACCTTGTACGATACCGAATAATCCTTGATCTAAAGGACGCCCGTGCGCTTCTAGACAACGTTCTGCCCATCGTGACGTACGCTCAACACTTGCTTTCATGTACTCATGCGTCGCAGGAAATGGAGGACATTCGTCAAATGCCATCATAATATCGGCTCCAAGATCGTTTTGGATTTCCATCGCTTTTTCCGGACTCAAAAACAGCTTATCTCCATTGATATGATTACGGAAATGAACGCCTTCTTCTTTAATATCACGGAATTTACTAAGTGAAAACACTTGGAAGCCGCCTGAATCAGTCAAAATGGGGCGATCCCAGTTCATGAACTTATGTAATCCGCCCGCTTCTTTAACGATTTCATTACCTGGACGCAACCATAAATGATACGTGTTACTTAAAATAATGCCTGCACCCATTGCCTTCAATTCTTCCGGAGCCATTGTTTTGACCGTAGCTTGTGTTCCGACTGGCATGAAAGCAGGTGTTTCAAATGAACCGTGTGGCGTATGGACAATTCCAAGTCGCGCACCCGTTTGTTTACATGTTTTGATGTGTTCGTACGTAATAGCTGCCAATTAATCTCGTTCCTTTCTTGTAGCAGGGCGGATGAACATCGCGTCCCCAAAACTGAAAAAGCGATACTGCTCTTTCACTGCTTCGTTATATGCATGCATAACCTGATCGCGTCCAGCAAATGCCGATAACAGCATCAATAGCGTGGATTTCGGCAAGTGGAAATTCGTCACTAGGCCGTCAATCGCCTTGAACGCATACCCTGGATAAATAAAAATTGAAGTCCAACCGCTTGCCGCGACTACTTCTCCATTATTCTCTGAAGCAATGGTCTCAAGCGTCCGAGTAGACGTCGTACCGACCGCTACTACATTGCCGCCACTAGCTTTTGTCTCGCGAATAAGTGCCGCCGTTTCTTCTGTCATAACATAATATTCTGCATGCATTGTGTGGTCTTCAATTGAATCCACACTAACAGGACGAAATGTACCGAGTCCTACATGCAACGTAATGAAAGCGATCTGAACGCCTTTTTCACGCAGTGCATCCAAGATTTCATCCGTAAAATGCAAGCCCGCTGTAGGTGCCGCCGCAGAGCCGCGCTCTTTTGCGAAAACCGTTTGATAGCGCGACTGATCTTCTAATGTTTCCGTAATATATGGTGGTAACGGCATCTGTCCAAGTTGATCGAGCAACTCATAGAAAATACCATCATAACTAAATTTGAACTCACGCCCACCTTGCTCGCCAAGTGCTGTACATTCAGCCTGCAACAAGCCGTCGCCAAACGTCACGACCGTCCCCACTTTTATACGTTTCGAAGGCTTGACCAGTGTTTCCCAGCGGTCATCACCTGTTTCTTTTAACAACAACACTTCAATCGTCGCGCCAGTTTCTTCTTTCGTCCCGATCAAACGCGCCGGTAATACTTTTGTATCGTTTAACACTAGCAAATCCCCAGATTCTAGTTCATCCACTAAATCACGAAAATACTTATGTGTCACGATACCGTTATCGCGTCCCATAACGAGTAAACGGCTCGCTGTGCGATCCAAAAGTGGTGTTTGGGCAATTAAATGTTCCGGTAAATCAAAATCAAAGTCTTCTACTTCCATCATGCTAACTCCTATCTGTCATTCAGGAAGCGGATAGCCGAAATGCTCGTAAGCCTTTTCCGTTGCCATCCGACCTCTTGATGTACGTTGAATAAATCCCATTTGTAATAAATACGGCTCATAGACGTCTTCGATTGTCACTGACTCTTCGCCAATACTCGCAGCGAGTGTATCGATACCAACTGGACCGCCACGGAATCGTTCGATCATGCTATGGAGCAACTGATGGTCGATTTGATCGAGTCCATGGTGATCCACTTGCAGCATATCAAGCGCTTCTTGTGCAATCGAAAGCGTAATGACTCCATTGCCGCGTACTTGTGCGTAATCGCGCACTCTTCGCAGTAAACGATTTGCAATACGCGGAGTTCCACGAGAGCGTTTTGCCAGTTCCACAGCTGCCTGCGGATCGATGTGCACGTCAAACAAATTCGCACTTCGAATGACGATCTCTGTCAATGATTCCACTTCATAATATTCCAGTCGAAGCGGTACACCGAAGCGGTCACGAAGTGGTGCAGACAATGCCCCTGCACGCGTTGTCGCGCCGATCAGCGTGAAAGGCGGCAAATCCAGTCGCACAGAACGCGCAGTCGGACCTTTTCCGACCATAATATCGAGACAAAAATCCTCCATCGCCGGATACAGCACTTCTTCAATTGCCCGGTTTAGTCGGTGGATTTCATCGATGAATAAAACATCGCCCGGTTCCAATGAAGATACCACTGCCGCCAAGTCACCGGGACGTTCAATTGCAGGACCGCTCGTCATGCGGACATTGACACCCATTTCATTGCCTATGACCGTAGCGAGCGTCGTCTTTCCAAGCCCAGGAGGACCATACAGCAAAACATGATCCAAACTTTCTTCCCGTTTCTTTGCCGCCTCGATAAAAATCGATAAATTATCTTTTGCTTGCTGCTGACCGATATATTGTTGCAATAATTGCGGGCGTAATGATTGTTCAAAACTATCATCAAAATCGGTCGCCTCATTCGTCAGTATGCGTTCATCCATTGGAACCACCTCCATCGTATTAGCCTTGTTTCAATAGTAATTTTAACGCCAGTCGCATATAGCCTTCTGTATCGAGTTCTTCTTTCTCGAGTTTCGGCTTCACTTTCTTCAGTTCGCGATCAGAATAACCAAGCGCAGTCAACGCTAACATTGCTTCATCGAGCTCATCACTTTCAGTAAGTGTCAAGAGCGTGTCCTCGGAATCCGGCAAATCAATTTCCGTAAATAGATCATGAAGTTTGCCTTTTAAATCCAAAATCATCTGACGCGCTGTCTTCTTGCCGACACCCGGAAATTGCACAAGGAATGCTTCATCTTCACGCTCAATCGCACTCACTACTTGAGAAGGCAAGCCGTTCGCAAGAATTGCGAGCGCGCCTTTAGGACCGATTCCCGAAACGGTAATCAGTTTACGGAACAGTTCACGTTGTTCCAGCGTCTTGAAGCCGATCAATAACTGCGTATCTTCACGCACATGCAAATACGTGAACACTTGCTGCACCTCGTCGGTTACGTGGAACGCAAATGGATTCGGCGTCATAACTTGCCAACCGATTCCCGATTGCTCCAGCACAACATATTCTGGTGTCACGCGTGTCACATGGCCTTTTATGTAATCGTACAAAATATTCTCCCCCTAAAGTATACCTGCTATTATAGCATACGAACGGGTTTTCTACTTGTACGACCTTCGAAAATTTGCATAAATAAAATGGGTATGTATTTTAAGTAATGTAAGTTCAAAAGCGAATACTTTGAAGTGGTGAGTGAATTTGTGAGTGTGATGGGATGGAAGCTCCAGTTGGCGGACGCTTTCCTGAGGGCGTGGCCCGAGCCGCTTCCCTCACTTCGTTCAGTCCAGGGTCTCGAACTCACGCTGATCCTCCAGGAGTCGCCCCAACTTCCGCTTCCATCCTACGT
>NZ_PDYV01000017.1:0-62367 GCF_002743235.1 Sporosarcina sp. P25 | reverse complement strand
CGATTAGCTCGAGTTTCATTTGCTGGCATCAATTAAGATACTCATTTTGTTTGTGTCATCGTTAGATGCACAAACTGTATTTCGTTAACGTTTTGCTGTTCAGTTTTCAAGGTTCATTCGGTTGGTCTCTTGTAAGAGGCAACTTTCTTATAATAACATCTTGCTGTTTCGTTGTCAACACTTTTAGTGAAAAACTTTTTCGTTATGTTTTTCGCTAAGTCGCTAACTTCAAAAGCAACTTCATAAATATACCACCCACTTTAAATAAATGCAACTGTTTTCTTCAATTCTTTTTGATTTACTTTTACTTTCTATTAAAACACTTCATTTCAGTAATAAAAAAACAGCTCCAATATCGCTATTGGAGCTGTCATATCAATCTTTAGGACGCATTTGAGGGAATAACAGCACATCGCGGATTGATTGTGAGTTCGTCAACAACATGACGAGACGATCGATCCCAATGCCCAGTCCGCCTGTTGGTGGCAGTCCGTATTCCAATGCTGTAATGAAATCTTCATCCATTTCATGCGCTTCATCGTTTCCTTGTTCCTTCTCTACCAGCTGAGATTCAAAGCGTTCGCGCTGATCGATCGGATCATTTAACTCTGTGAAGGCATTCGCGTGTTCACGGCGTACGATAAATAGCTCGAAACGATCTGTGTATCGTGGATCTTCTGGATTCTTCTTTGCAAGCGGTGATACTTCTACTGGATGTCCATAGATGAATGTCGGCTGCACAAGTTCTTCTTCTACTTTCTGTTCGAAGAATTCATTCAGTACATGACCTACTTCCATAGAAGGAGTTACTTGCACGTTATGCTCTTTTGCTAGTTCATGCGCTTGTTCTTTCGTCAGTTGTTGCCAGAAGTCTACTCCTGTAAATTCTTTAACCGCGTCTGCCATATGAAGTCGCTTCCAGCGCGGTGCTAATTCGATTTGATCGTCGCCATATTGGATAGTAGTCGTGCCGAGTACTTCTTGCGCGATATGCGCTACAAGGTTTTCTGTTAGTTCCATAATGTCGTTGTAATCCGCATACGCTTCATATAACTCGATCATTGTGAATTCAGGGTTATGACGAGTGGACATTCCTTCATTACGGAATACACGTCCAATTTCATATACTTTCTCAAGGCCTCCAACGATCAGGCGCTTTAAATGCAGTTCGATAGCGATTCGCATATACAACGTCATATCAAGTGTATTGTGATGTGTAACGAATGGGCGGGCCGCCGCTCCTCCTGCTATTGCATGAAGCATAGGTGTTTCTACTTCAAGGAAGCCTTGTCCATCTAAGTAATGACGCATCGATTGAATGATTCGGCTACGCATAATGAATGTTTCTTTGCTACCTTCTGTTGATATTAAATCCAAGTAGCGCTGACGATAACGTTGTTCTACATCTTGTAAACCATGGAACTTCTCAGGCAACGGACGCAAAGCTTTCGTCAAGAACGTAAACTTTGTTGCTTTAATAGAAAGTTCTCCTACTTTTGTTTTGAAGATAATACCTTGAACACCTACAATGTCTCCAAGGTCCGCAAATGTAAATAGCTTATAAGCTTCTTCACCGATAGCATCCTGACGTACGTAGATCTGGATTTGACCTCCAAGATCTTGAATGTGAGCAAATCCTGCTTTGCCTTTTCCACGCTTTGTCATGATACGACCAGCAATAGTTACTTCATGCTCGTTTTCTTCCAACTCTTCTTTTGATTGCTCTTCATATGTAGAGCGAATCTCGTTTGTTAGGTGCGTGCGTTCAAAACGCTGACCAAACGGATCCAAACCATCTTCCCGTATATCTTTCATCTTCTGGCGTCTCACCAAAAGCTGATCATTCATTTCATCCATATTGGACATTCCCTTTCACTCCTTCATACTTTGACCGTCCCTCTCCTTAGGATCGGTCGTCTGCAACTATTGTACACAAATTCCAGGCCTAACAAAAGGACAAACAGTTATCTCGTTCCATTGTATAGAAAAAACTGCCCTATTATAGAGCAGTTTGGCCATTTATGTTCAATCTTATTGTAAAAACTCTTCGACTTGTCCAACCTTTTTCCAAAGATTCACTCCGTCTTCCTTTATCGCCAGCTCTTCACGATAACGTGTTCCTGTTATAGGATTCTTTACATCCCCATTAATCTCAACTAGTGGAACAAGCACGAATGCACGCTCTTGCATTCGTATATGCGGAATGATCAAATTCTCCAATTGGATATGTTCCTCGTTATAAAGCAAGATATCCAAGTCTACCGTCCGTGGACCCCAACGTATTTTCCGCATTCTACCAAGCTTATTTTCAATCGACTGGCAAACGCTCAATAATTCCGTCGCTTCTAATGTAGTGCCGAGCTTTATGACGATATTCAAAAACTTCGCTTGTTCCGTTAATCCGACAGGTTCGGTTTCGTAGATGGAAGAAACTAGTAACACTTGATTAGAAGAATGTTCATTTAACATTTGTACAGCTTGTTGTAAATGTTCCAGGCGATTGCCTATATTCGATCCCAGTGACAAGTAGGCGTTATTCAAGAGAAACGCCCCCTCGTGATTTCCACGGACACTGATGAGTAATGTCCACGAATCGGCGGGTCCGGCTTAATAAGCACGACCCGAACACCGTTCACCTTTTCCGCAAAGTCTGTCATGATCGTTCCCGCCACTGTTTCAGCTACCGTCTCGATCAAATGAACCGCTTCACCTTCTACGATGTTCTTACACATCTCATACACTTCTGCATAATTCATTGTTTTCGATAAATCATCCGTCTGTCCGGCTTCCGCAAGATCCGTTGCCAATGAAACCGTCAGCCGAAAACGCTGTCCGAGTTTATTCTCTTCAGGCAATGCGCCGTGGTAACCGTAAAACTCCATATCATTCAAATGAATATAATCCATGAAATCCCTCCATTTTATCGCTTACCCAGTGTATGCCGCTTTCTTAGTCAATACATCCATCATCTTGACCATTCGCGAGATTTCCTTTACATCATGAACACGCATAATATGTCCGCCATGCTCAATACCATAGCAAACCGTCGCACCCGTCCCCTCTATACGCTCTTCCACAGGCAAATCGAGCACTTTACCGATCATGCCTTTACGAGACGTACCGAGTAAAACCGGATATCCAAGATCCGCAATCGAAGACAACCCTTGCATCGCTAATATATTTTGCTCGAGATCTTTCGCGAAACCTATGCCTGGATCGAGCCAGATCATCTCTTCACTTACTCCCGCCCGCTTTGCAATATCGATACTCTCCTGCAAATCTTCTATAACAGCCTCCATGAATGGTAGCTGATAATCACGATTTTCACGATTGTGCATCAAAATGATAGGTATGCCATAACGCGCTGCCACTTCCGCGATAGCCGGTTCCCGCTTCGCGCCCCACACATCATTAATTATACTTGCACCCGCTATAACCGCTGCTTCCGCAACCGCTGCTTTTGACGTGTCAATGGATATTACACAGCCAAGTTCCTTCGTGAGCAACTCAATAATCGGTACAACACGAGCTATTTCCTCTTCAACTGAAATAGGCGTATATCCTGGACGAGTGGACTCTCCGCCGATATCAATGATTTTTGCACCATCCGCAAGCATGTTCCGCGCATGTTCAAGTGCCGGGTTTTTCTGACCATATTTCCCGCCATCCGAAAATGAATCTGGTGTGACATTCAGTATCCCCATAATCACGGTTTCTTCCGTAAAATTAATCGTCGTTTTTCCCAATGTATACGATGCACGCGCTTTTGATAACTCCATTACTAGTCACTCACTTTCATTCGGTTGATGGCTTGTTGGTAACCGTTATGCAATTGTTGATAGACCGGTCCTCCGTTGCCAGAAAACATCACTTCTCCTACTTGGCGAATCGGAACTAGTTCCTGAATCGCATTGGTAATGAATACTTCCTCCGACATTTCAAGATCTTCACGCATATACAATCCTTCGTTAACAGGCAATCCCAGTTCTCCAGCTATTTCAATAACAAATGCTCGAGTCGTGCCAGGTAAAATCCCCGTGTTCAATGAAGGTGTATACAACTCACCTTGTTTCACCCAGAATACATTCGATGTAATGCCCTCTGCCACATAGCCGTCCGAAGTAATAAATAGACCTTCTGTTTCTTTCAATGAAGGTAACTCCAGACGCCCTTTTACATTATTTGCATACTGGTGTGATTTATGCCGAACAACGCTTTCCGGTTCATTACGCGTTGTCACAAGCCAGACGCCATCCTTTTCCGTATGTACAGGTGGCAGATGAAGCGCTTTTTGGAAGATCAGTACATTCGGTTGTTCATACTGCGTAGGTGCTAGCCCGATATCATGCACACCTGCTGATACATTCAATCGGTAATAGCCATCTTCATTGCCATTCTCTTTGTACAAGGAATGAATAGCCGATAGAATTTCTTCATCACTATACGACATTTCAATACGGTAATCGCTCAATGCCGACCGCAAGCGAATCATATGCGATTCGTAGAGGAATACCTTTCCACCGTATGTACGGAATGTTTCAAAAAAACCCAGTCCATAAAGAAATCCATGATCAAACGGTGATATCTGTAGTTCTTCCGCAACTACTCGCTTGCCGTTCATCCAGCAAATCAATGCAATTGCTCACTTTCTTCACGAATCACCAACTCAGCCATTTCTTTCGCCTGCCAAAGTGCTTTCGCTTTATTGAGAGACTCTTGATATTCAGCAGCAGGATCCGAATCAGGTACTAAACCAGCACCCGCTTGGATATGCACGATACCATCTTGAATGAATGCTGTACGAATGGTGATATTCAGCTCCAGATCTCCGTTGAAACCAATCCAACCCATTGATCCTGTATAGAGTCCTCTGCGCGTCGGCTCCAGTTCTTCAATGATTTCCATTGTCCTCAATTTAGGATCTCCCGTAATGGAGCCTCCAGGGAATACTCCGTGTACAATAGATGCCAGATCTTCAGAAGACGCAGTACCGCGAACATTAGACACCAAATGCATAACGTGCGAATACTTTTCGACGACCATGAATTCATCCACTTCCACTGTGCCTTCCTGACAGATCCCTTCAAAGTCGGCACATTCGAGATCGACAAGCATCTTGTGCTCACCTATCTCCTTTGCGTTCGATATCAATTCTTCCTGTAAAGCAAAGTCTTCCGCTTCCGTCATCCCACGCTTTCGTGTACCACCGATTGGTCGCGTGCTCAACTCAGTCCCACGCTTTTTCAACAATAATTCAGGCGAACCGGAAACTACTTCAAAGTTCGGTGCCGCCATATAGGCCATATAAGGTGAAGGATTGAACGAGCGCAATGCTTCATACATCAATAAAGATGGTGCGATGAGCGGTTTTGACTGGCGTACGGACAAATTCACTTGCACGACATCTCCATCCTCAATGAATTGCTGTACATCGCGCACCATTTGCTCGAACTGTTCTCCCGTTACAGATACTTGTAAATCTTCTTCTGTAACGTCCACATCCACCGCCTGACCAGTAGTAAATTGACGATTCAGCAGACCTGTTTGTGATGCTTCGGTCCATTCCTTTACCATACTATCCAGCGCATGCCGTTTTTCAGGCAATGCCATAAAGTAGACATTTTCCTTTTCTATATCGAACACAGCCCATTGATCAAAGAGATAAAAGAATACGTCAGGCGTCGTCAAATCGTTCTCCGCAATAATCGGTAGGGTCTCGTAGCGTCTGACATAATCGTAACTGACCATCCCAATCGCCCCCCCTTGATAGGCAGGCATATCGTTCTGATGCTCCAATTCATATTTCGCCATAAAGTCATTCAACAAGACTAGCGGATCTTCTCCCGTCAGCAATTCTTCTTTACCATCACGCCATTCTAAACGTAGACCGGTTTCGGTTGCATTGAACGTCACAAGCGGATCAAGTCCCGCCACACACATCTTCCCGCCACGACCACTCTCCAACAAAACATGCCGATCCATTTCTGTTGCAAGTTGGCGATAGGCATAAAAGAATTCGTCTTTTGTCATTGAAGCTGTCTGATAGGCTACTGTATTCATGCTAGTTCCCCCTGCGTCTCTAGTATTTACTCTGCGTTACTTTCGTCTATTAACTGTTTGATCATCGTATCATCCAACGGCAGCATCACTTTATCTGTAATCACACCTTCTTTATTGATGATATACGAAGTCGGATAAACTTTTATCTGATACATTTTCATTACTTCGCTGTCCTTATCCAATAAAATTGGAAACGTTAATTTATATTCATCGACGAATTCTTTCGCACTCTCTACCTTATTCTTCTCAGTTTTCGTCATGTTGACTGCGAGTATCTCCATATCGTCGGACTCTTTATTGTCTATATAGTAGTTTTCCATATGCGGCATTTCTGATCGGCATGGCGGACACCACGACGCCCAGAAGTTCAACATGACCGTCTTGCCACGGTAATCGGACAATTTGACTGTGTCACCTGAAAGTGTAGTTAATTCGAAATCCGGAGCCAAATCTCCTTTAGCAAGCCCAGGCTTATCAACGTCCGTAGTAGTTTGCCAATCTTCAGGTAAACGATCAACCACATCTTTCGGCAAGCTTTCCATATTCAAATCCTCATAACCTGGGATGCCGCCCGTTTCTTCTTTAATTTCCTTGTTCAATAAGAAAATAATCGTGCCCATGACAATTACAATTATAATCGAAACTATTATGCTCCACTTTTTATTCACAGTGAGCCTCCTCTGTTCTATGTATAACTAGCTTGGTTCATCTCAATTATACAGAATTTTGCCCACTGATAACAGCTTAGAGATTATGCTATTTAGTTACAGGATAAAAAAAGAAACTGTCACTAGAAGCAACTTACTACTTCTAGCGACAGTTTCATATGCAGAAAGGATAAAATTACTTCATTGGAATCACTGGTGCGCTAGCAAATGGCTCCCACGATACCTTATCTCTTACTCTTCATCAAACTGATAAAGGGGCGTGCTCAAGTAACGCTCTCCGTTAGATGGAATGATCGCGACTACCGTTTTGCCTTTGCCTAACTTCTTAGCCACTTGCAATGCAGCTGCAATCGCTGCGCCTGAAGATACTCCTCCAAGGATGCCTTCCTCACGAGCTGCACGACGCGCAAACGTATACGCGTCATCATTAGATACTTTGATAATCTCATCGTAGATTTTCGTATCTAATACTTCCGGCACGAATCCTGCACCGATCCCTTGAATTTTATGTGGTCCCGGCTTACCGCCAGATAATACCGCTGAATCTTCTGGCTCTACCGCTACGATATTGATTCCAGGGAAACGCTCTTTCAGCACTTCACCTGCTCCTGTAATTGTACCACCCGTACCGATTCCCGAGATAAATGCATCTACTTGCTCCAACGCATTCGCGATTTCTGGTCCCGTTGTCAGACGATGAACTTCGGGGTTTGCTTCATTGTTAAACTGTTGCGGTAGGAACCAACCGTTTTCTTCTGCCAATTGCTCAGCTTTTGAGATTGCGCCTTTCATTCCTTCAGCTCCCGGTGTTAATACCAAATCCGCTCCGTATGCGCGAAGTAAATTGCGTCGCTCTAGACTCATTGTGTCCGGCATGACGAGTACAGATTTATATCCTTTCGCCGCCGCAATCATAGCGAGCCCGATTCCTGTATTGCCACTAGTCGGTTCGATGATTGTGCTATCTTCTTTCAAATCACCGCTTTTTTCTGCCGCCTCGATCATGGCGAGTGCAATACGATCTTTGACGCTTGAGCCAGGATTGAAGAATTCAAGTTTCAAATACACATCTGCGTCATCTGCACCTGTTAAACGATTTAATTTTACTAACGGCGTGTTACCTACCAAATCAATAACTGAATTTCCCACTCTACTCATTTGTCATCCGCTCCTAATACCTAGTATTTTAATATGATTTATTAACTTGATATTACTACCATCTATTTTACTTGTCAATATAATCATTCAGAACATTATGGTTTATCAATCCTACACTAAACAAGCTAATCCGCAGGTTTCATGTAATACTGCATAAAAGGTGGTATCCATTTATACTAGGGATGCTTGTGCGGGTGCTGGTAGCGCTTTCTAAATTGATTGTACAAATTTGCGTAGATTAGTAAATTACCCGCCACCGCAAAACACTTTCGGCAACGGGTGAGTAGTTTAGAGTAAAATCAAATTAATTCACGAAGCTCTTGCTCAGAGAATTGATACTTCTCCAAACAGAAGTGGCATTGCGCTTCCGCACCCTGATCTTCATCGATCATCGCTTGAATTTCTACAGCTCCAAGCCCCTTAATCGCTTCGCTAAAACGTTCCTTTGAACAATCACACTCAAATCTTACGTCGATTCTAGAGAGGAATTCTACATTTTCCTGACCTAGTACTTCTGCTAAGATTCCTTCAGGTGTCAGTCCGTTGTCAATCATAGTAGAAATTGCCGTCATGTTCGCGATTCTTCCTTCCAGCAATTCAATCGTCTCTTCCGTAGCTCCTGGCATTACTTGCAGAATAAAGCCACCTGATGCTTTAACCGTGTTATCTGGATCAACGAGTACACCTAACGCCACAGCGGATGGTACTTGTTCAGATACTACCATGTACTGTGTGAAGTCTTCTGCAATTTCCCCGGAAATAATCGGTACTTGCCCCGTAAAATAATCTTTCATTCCTAAATCTTTTACAATCGATAGCATACCTTCCGTACCTACTGCTCCACGAACGTCTAATTTGCCTTGTTTATTCAGCGGTAAATGCGTTTGTGGATTCGTTGCATAACCACGAACTTCCCCTCTAGCATTAGCATCCACGACAATTGGACCAAGTGGACCATCGCCTTGAATTTTTACCGTAATGCTATCATCGCCTTTTAACATAGCCCCCATCATGACTGATGCTGAAATTGTACGCCCAAGAGCAGCAGTCGCTGTCGGCCACATTTGATGACGCTCTTGCACTTCTCCTACTGTTTCTGTTGAACGAACTGCATATGCGCGTATTTGCCCTTCAAAGGCTAATGCTTTTACTAAGTAATCTGTTGTCATTTTATTCTCTCCTTACATATTTCTTTCATAAATCAGATGTAATCCTTTTAGCGTTAAAAAATCATCCACAATATCAATCACTTTGGTTTCAGATGCAATTAAATCCGCCATTCCACCTGTTGCGATCACAGTAGGTTCTACTGCACAATCTTCTTTTATACGGTTGACGATTCCTTCTACTTGTCCAACGTAACCAAATATTATACCCGACTGCATGGCAGCTACGGTGTTCTTACCTACTACATGCTCCGGCCGTGCCAGTTGAACGCGCGGTAGTTTAGAGGCACGATCAAATAATGCTTCCATGGAGATTTTAATACCAGGCGCGATAGAACCACCCATGTATTCGCCATGCTCATTAACATAGCAATACGTAGTAGCTGTTCCAAAGTCTACGATAATGAGCGGACTACCGTATTCACGAATCGCTGCCACCGCATTGACAATGCGATCTGCACCGACTTCGCGGGGATTTTCATATTTGATATTTAATCCGGTTTTTACGCCAGGTCCAACGACCATCGGCTTTTGATTAAAATACTTTTTACACATTTGCTCTAACGGGAACATAACGGGCGGCACTACAGAAGAAATAATAATGCCTGTGATGTCAGTGAATGAAATCCCCACATGCTGGAACAATGCCTTTACTTGCATAGCATATTCGTCTTCTGTTTTATGTCGATAGGTTTCCATCCGCCAATGGTGCTTCAGTTGATCCCCTTCATATACACCTAACACAATATTCGTATTGCCTGTGTCTAATACTAATAACATAGTCGTTGTCCCCTCTTACTTTGACTTTTTCCCGTACATCATATCATAATTTCACATCCAGATACTGTGAATGTGTACTGAACGCGCTCCCCCTTCATAAGAAAACAGCCGACTGTATACAGTCGGCTGTTGGGTTCGCTTAGTCTCTACGTTCTTCATCAATGGATGGCAGTGTCTTATCTACTGCTCCACTTTCACTTGGCAAGTCACCGATTGACGGGTCTGATGGCGCACCCGTGCTATCAGGAGTTGTAGTTTCCACAGGGGATTCTTCTACAATTTTCTTGTCATCAACGCTACCATCGTTGTTGTCGTATGGGCGATCAGGCAAAGTACCGTGATCTTTCAAGTGATTGATTTGTTCCGCATCCAACGTTTCGACTTCCAATAAAGTGGTTGCGATTAGATTAAGCAACTCTCGGTTTTCAGTCAAAATTTGTCTTGTGCGTTCGTATTGTTCTTTTATGATCATTTGCATTTCAGAGTCAATCTCGTATGCGATTGCTTCAGAATAGTTTTGTTCAGAGTTGAAGTCACGTCCAAGGAATACTTGGCCGCCTTGTGTCTGCCCGAACTGCATCGGACCAATTTTATCACTCATTCCATATTCTGTAACCATCGATCGTGCAATACCTGTAGCGCGCTGGAAGTCATTATGTGCACCGGTTGACACTTCACCTAGTACAATTTCTTCTGATACACGTCCACCTAGAAGACCCGCGATTTTGTCGAGAAGTTCAGGTTTTGTCATGAAGTAGCGATCTTCTTTCGGAAGCATAACTGCGTATCCACCAGCTTGCCCACGAGGAACTATAGTTACTTTATGGACAATTTCTGCATCGTCGAGCATTAAACCTACGACTACGTGACCCGCTTCGTGGAACGCAACGATGTTTCGCTCTTTTTTCGAGATGACACGATTTGTTTTCGCAGGGCCTGCAATCACACGATCCGTCGCTTCATCAATATCGGACATATCGATTTTCTTTTTATCTCTTCTCGCTGCCACAAGAGCTGCTTCATTCAATAAGTTCTCAAGATCTGCACCAGAGAATCCTGGAGTACGTTGAGCAAGAGCTTTCATATCGACCGTATCATCAAGCGGCTTATTTCGTGCATGTACTTTCAACACAGCTTCTCTTCCTTTAACATCTGGACGACCAACCGTAATTTGACGGTCAAAACGTCCCGGACGAAGAAGTGCCGGATCCAAAATATCCGGACGGTTTGTTGCAGCAAAGATAATAATTCCTTCGTTCCCTTCAAATCCATCCATTTCTACTAGCAACTGGTTCAATGTTTGCTCACGTTCATCGTGACCGCCACCTAAGCCGGCTCCACGCTGACGTCCAACTGCATCAATTTCATCAATAAAAATAATACATGGTGAGTTTTTCTTAGCATTCTCAAATAAATCACGTACTCGAGAAGCACCCACACCTACGAACATCTCAACGAAATCAGAACCTGAAATCGAGAAGAATGGTACACCTGATTCACCTGCTACTGCACGTGCAAGCAATGTTTTACCTGTACCTGGAGGTCCTACTAATAAGATCCCTTTCGGAATTCGTGCACCTAACTCCACAAACTTACTGGCATCTTTCAAGAAGTCCACGACTTCTTCGAGCTCAGCCTTTTCCTCATCTGCACCTGCAACGTCATTGAAACGTACTTTCTTCCGATCATCCGATTGCAGTTTCGCTTTACTTTTTCCGAAGTTCATCACCTTGCCGCCACCGCCGCCTTGTGATTGGTTCAGTAAGAAGAAGAAAAGGATAATAATAATTATGAATGGTACGAGTCCTGTAAAGAACGATACCCACGCGCTTGTTTCTTTTGGCGGCAGGATGTCAATCTCAGTACTTGTCGTTTTGACAATTTCACCAATACTGTCCATATCATTTTCCGGAATGTTTGTTACGAAAGTTTCACCTTTTTCGTAGCCAGCCATTTCCCCTTTTACTTCATACACAAGCTGTAATGGCTGAAAAGTTGCATTTTCAACTTTCCCCTGTTCCAGCGCTGTGACGAATTCATCATACCGAATTGGTTTCATCTTCGGATTTGGATTGTTAAGCGAACTGAAAATCCCCATTATTGCTAGGAAAATCAATCCATATAAAAGAAAGTATCGAAGTATTCGATTCATCCCAAGCCTCCTCATCTCATTCAACAAAAACTAAACAGAAAACTATTGTAAATTTTAGCATAGATTAACACTACTTAACAAAAGAAATGCCTTAAGGCAAATAGCCTTCAATTCGGTTCATTGCACTTCCGTCAGAAAGAGTAAATTTCCTTTTTCAATACCCCAATGTACGGTAAATTACGGTATTTCTCTGCATAATCCAAGCCGTACCCAACAACGAACGCATCTGGTACATCGAAACCTACGTAATCTGCTTTCAAATCTACTTTACGTCCTGTCGGCTTATCCAACAACGTAACGATTTTGATAGAGTTTGCTTTTCTGTATTTAAACAGCTCCACTAAGTAATTCAATGTCTTCCCACTGTCAATAATGTCTTCAATAATCAACACGTCGCGACCTTCTATGCTAGTGTTCAAATCTTTGATGATCTTCACTTCACCTGATGAAACTGTCGCATTTCCATAACTAGAAACATCCATGAAATCTAATTCGATATACGTATCAATACGTTTGATCAAGTCACTCATAAATGGTAGTGCACCTTTAAGTACACCAACTGCTAATGGGAATTTTTCACGGTACTCCTCAGTTAATGTTGCTCCAAGTTCTCGGACTTTCTCTTCTAGTTGCTCTTCTGAAATTAAAACATGCTCGATATCTTGCGCGATCATCGGCCCGTCCCCCTCTATTTTATCTTGTCTCGCCTTCTCGCGTAATCCATATGTATGAATCGCCTTCCAGTTGGCGGCGTGAAAACATCTCACTATACCGTACACCAGGTATTGCACACACAGTACCGCTTGCTGTCGTAACGACAGGTTGCTGTTGCCTTTGCATGATCCCTATCTTCTCATCAATCAATATCCGCTTCACACGTTTCGGCTCGGACATTCCTTTGATCAACATTCTATCTCCAGTCATCCGAAGACGTACAGTTAGCGGCAGTTCCGTCTCAGGCAATTGGAAATACCTGATTTCATCTGAAGGTGAGAATTCTTCTATCATATGTGCGCTGGCATGATGCCAGTAAAACTGAATATTCCCCCACGTATGCCAAGTACCTTTTTCAAGTGCTTTTGGACGAAGGGACGCTGTATCTATATCCATTTTTGTAATTAGCAGTTTATCATATTCCCTGATAAACCGATAGCCATACGCCAAATCAATTGTGACATTTCCAGCTGAGTTCGTAATATGTTGTAACAGTTCATCCACTACTGCAAAATGCCACTCAGCGTTCTCTGTTGCTGGGTTAGTTAGACATTTTAATAGTAGTTGAATCACGCGCTTTTGTAAAGCGTGGGGAATAGCAAGAAACGCCTCCCGTTGAAAAGAGGGAAGCTGCTCCTGCGTATACGTAACAATCGAACGCCAATGTTGATCCGCAAGCTCATTCAGCAAGCTTTCATCCGCTTGCCGTTGTTCTATTTGGCGGACTGTGTTGACTGCGACGGATGGGTTTTCGTCCATCAAGAATGGTAGCACGTGATGTCGCATACGATTACGTAAATAATTGTCTTGCTGATTACTTGGATCTTCCCGGAACATTATTTTATGATGTGACGCATACATGTACAATTCACTCTTTCTTAACGGAAGAAGTGGACGTATAACTTTACCCGAGTGGATTGTCCGCTGAATAGGCATACCATTTAATGATTGTCCCTTACTTAATTGAATCAGCACCGTCTCTAGTTGGTCATCTGCATGATGGGCTGTTGCGAGAACTGTGAACCTCTCACTTTCCATCGTTTGTTCGAAACGTGCATAACGCTGTTGCCGACATACTTGCTGCATATTACCGCCCTGGCTATCCAAGATAACTGGAATAGGTATTTGTTCAGAATAAAAGGGTAGCCCGAATTCCTTGCACAGTTGCTTCACAACAAACGCATCTTCAGCAGATTCAACTCCACGCAACATGTGATCTACATGGATGGCCGCTACTTCAATGACCAAAGATTGCTGATGCGTCGCTAGAAAGTGAAGCAGTGCCATGGAATCCACACCACCCGAACACGCGACTAATACACGAGAGCCGGGAGGAATCAACGTTTGCTTGTCAATAAATTTTAATACCTTTTGCTGCAAACTTTTCATGATCCATCTCCCTCCTCTCTCTATTCTAACATTGTTTAGCTAGAAATGATTCGAGGTTGCTTATTCGCTTTTGACCACTTTGGCACAATATGGCCGACTTTCATTACGAGAATCGTCCGATCATCCTCCACTGACTCAAATACCCGTTCCATCTCCATCATTACTTGATCTGCAATCGTCCGACAATCCATATCTTTAAAGCGTTCTATCGTTTGATTCATCACGTCTTCCTGGATATCAAGCGGTATATCTCCATTAAATATGCCGTCCGTCATCATAACGACGATATCACCGGACTTGAGCTTTTCATTTTTCGCTTCTATAGAAAATGACGGCAAGAAACCAAATGGTACTGTTTTGCTGTCTAACCGAATACAATCATCACTTCTTTTAATGTAGGTACTCATCGAACCTGCTTTCCACGACCATAGTCGCCCTTCTTGTAAATCAATTAACGCCAAGTCGAGCGTTGCATACATATCATCCAATCCGTTCAATGCCATCATATAATGCAAAGTGTGGATCGCTGTTTCCGGATCCATTTTTTGACCCAGACACTCCCGCATCAGCCGGATTACCTTTCTACTTTCGTGGTAAGCATTGATGTCTTGTCCCATCCCGTCCGACAACAGTACGGCTGACAAGCCATCATGAATCTTGAATAGCTCATACGCATCACCACCATTGAACGATCCCTTTCCAGCTGTCGTGACGATATCATAATCAAGTGAAAAACGAACAGCTGAACTAAAGGTCAGTTGTACATGCGGGAACGGGAACGGCTGATAAGTCGATTTTGAAATATGCATCGGTTCATCGTACATTTGCTCCAAGATAGGCAGTAATAAATATTCTCCAACCGTCGTTTCGGCTTCAAAATCCGCCTTTTTTTCCGGTACAGAAATCACAATTCTGCAGGCACCCCGTTCTTCTGATAATATATCTATTTGAAAAAACTCTATGGCTTGTGATTGTAAACGATTCGCAAGCTCTTCTTCAGCCAACTTATACGTTGTCAGATCTTCCTTTACCTCTCTCATAACTTTTTCAATATGCGTACTCATATCACGCAATTGTAGTGCTAGCATCTTTCGACCATGCTGCAACTGCCCCATCAATAATTTATTGGCCCCTCTCTCTTCTAATTCATTCATTAATCCTTTAAAACGTAGACATTTATATTTCATCTTCTGTTCAACACGTACACGTGCCGCTTTTTTCGTTGCAGAATAAGTTGTTTCCCATTCGTCAATCAACGGTTCTATACTGTCCTCTTCACTTTCCCAGCACTTTCGGTAACGAAAACAGGATTGACAAATAGATGGTACTTGACTTGTTGCCGCCACTTCCTCTTCGGGTGACAGACGATCATTCACAAGTGTTGACATGAAATGAGCAAACTGTTGGAACTCCTCTAACTGCCCGTCCAGTTTATCCGCCAGCCATTGCTGTCGCTTTTCCGATATTCCTTCTTGTTTCGGCAATAAAACTTGTCGTATTTGACTTAATTTACGTGAAGGAATCAATATAAACAGTAAAGCCGCGGCACCAACTGTGGAAAAGTGAACGGTATCTAGAGGCAGTGTCGCATCATATAGAAGGAAAAAGAGCGAAACAAAGACACTGCCGGTGATGACCCCTAGCTTTCCAAAGCGTTTTAGTGAACCTGCCAACAAACCAGTCATACCATATAACGCCATCATGCCCGTGAAGGACAACTCTGATACACCTATGATTAATGCAATAATCATTCCGACAGTTGTAGCGAACGGCACTCCCCCCACTACGGCGGCTACAAATATCGCTAAAAACAAGAACACCCCCGCAACCGATACCGTACCGATTTGGAATCCTCCCATCCCGGTAGCTGCCAGCGCTCCCACAATACACATCGCACTGATCTGCTCAGGATTCCACGGCCCATACAGCATTCTTTCTATAGAAGGAAAAGCCAGTAACATGAAAATGGTCATGAACAACGCAAGCAACGCTTCTAACCCTATAGACAACTGAATGGCTAAAGGCAACATCCCATCGCCGTATTTAACGAGCTGCCAAATTAATTGTGGAATAATCATTGCTCCGGCCACAGCGATTGGAATAGACCTTTTCACGACTGGAATCTTTATGATTGAATGAAACAGTAGTAATTGCGCCAAATGAATGACAGCTTGTCCTACCCCAAGAAACGCACTGCCTGCCATCCCTCCTATAAATACGTAGATCATGTGTTGACGGTAGCGCATACTTGCTAATGCCCAGATCGGCAAGAAGAATGGTACTGCCATATCGAATACTACTGCTTGCGATAGAAAGAATGATCCTACTAAGAATAGAAGGGCAGTTAGCAAGTATACTTTCCGATTCATAAACTCTTGCCAGTACGCCCTGAACATCTGTACAATTGGTCGTTCCATATTGTCAATCATCTTCATTTCCCATACCCCCTATGTTCTCTTACATAAAACTATACATGGGGTTGGCGAGAAATTTTGTCTGTTTGTGGCGGCATATTCACAAAACATTTCGACGTATTCCGTATGTATATTTTTTAGCAAAAGAGATGTTGACACTTCTTCAAATGCCTAGTATGATAAGAGACGTTGCATATGGAATTACCTAATTTCAATGCAAAAACATCTTGGCGGCGTAGCTCAGATGGCTAGAGCGTTCGGTTCATACCCGAAAGGTCGTGGGTTCGACCCCCTCCGCCGCTATAATAGAAGTACAAAAATCCTCTTGCTTACGCAGAGGATTTTTTGTTGGAGAAAATGATCTGTGGATTAACCTTGAATTTAGTACACTATCGATTTAATGCATGGTTAATTATTGTAAGCGTTAATAAGAAGTGCTAGTGGTTTGGCTGGATCATTTATTAGTCTATTTTGTACAAGGACACTTACTTGACTGACTATGAGAGTGTAAAGCCAATGAACCCCACTGTACTTACGAGAAATGCATGAGCGGTATCACCAAGTAGCTGTACTTCCTCTTAAAACTACAACGGAACGAACACTCAGTGGCACTGGCATAACAAAATGGACTCGAATTTTCCCCACAAAAAAACGCATGCTCCATATTGCGGAACATACGTATAGGATGTCATCTGATTTTAGTTCGCAGTTGAATTAGTCAGCAAGTTATCCTCTTCTGGCTCCACGACCGCCACGCTTGGACTCTGTCGCTCTCTTTAAGGTAGTTAGACGTTCTTCGCTGTCCTTCATGAATTTTGCCATCTTCTGTTCAAAATTCTCTGGTCGTTCAAAGCTCGGTTTGCTTCCTTGACGAGGTCTAGTTGGACGTTGTGGACGCTGTGGACGTTGTTCTGACTCAGGTTTAGCCTTACGGATGGAAAGACCGATTTTACCGTCAGATCCCACATTCATTACTTTGACTTCAACCATATCGCCGACTTTTAAATGATCATTAATATCTTTGACATAATTGTCAGCTACTTCACTAATATGGACTAATCCTGTGGATCCGCTTGGCAATTCAACAAATGCCCCAAAATTTGTGATCCCGGTTACTTTACCTTCTAACTTGCTGCCTACTTCAATTGACATAAAAAAAATGCTCCTCCTTAAGTTTTAAGCGGCTCGTAAGCCTATCAACCATATTGGCAGTGCCTGTATTTTACAGGCTCCTATCTATATTATAGCCAACAAAAAAAGAGTGTCAACTTGACTACTCTTTTCTTATCTCTTTTTCTGACTCTTTTTTCTTATCAGGAATGGAAAAAATGATCTCATTGGACTCAGAAAGAAAGTATTCTTTCCGTGCGAGTTTCGCAATATACTCGTCATCATCCAATCGAATCAACTGCGTATTCAGTTGTTCTTGCTGTTCTTTCAAATCCTCTAATGTAGCTATTGCTTGGGCTTTTTCCTTATGTTTCGCAGCCAGAATTTCTTTCTGACCAGCGTTCATATTGAACAAACTTCCAGCAACCACACAGACGATGACAAAAAATACGGCCAACCTATTACGCAAACGTTTTTGTTGTGCTTTTTTAAAATTTTCTTTTTTTTGCATGGAGCGCACATAGTCTGTATCGATTGATGTCACATTCTTTGTTGAGGGCTTCTGTGTTTTTTTCATGGCGCACACACCTTTCTGGCGTAATTCTACTATTGCACTCTATTATATAGTACTCTGCATTTATTTTGAAGGAATTTCCCTACGTTCTTCACTAATCTTATAAACGGTGACGTGATTACTGACAGAATAGAAACAATTAAATAGAAAATACGTTGAATCGTTAGGTAGACAAGACGAATGATGAGCCAAATCGGCCTAAGCACCACAAGTAACAGTAGTCTACCTACAATTCTCACAGGATGATGGAAGATAGCTGCGTACAATAACAAGCCACTAATCTGGGCAACAGGGTCATACATTCTCCATGCCCCGTCGCGTACCAAAACTAATACCCAAAACGACATGATACCTAACATAATCCAGATAAGGCATTCAAACCAGAATGCCCATCTTCTAATGAATGAACGTTTATCGCACGCGGCGACAATGGTTCCGAATAAATCCAGTACAATTCCAGCAGTAATACCTGTCCCGATCATCGCCAATAGACTGAAGAACTGGACGGATAGGCTCATCCGAATAATTTATGGAGGAAATTGCGTGAACCTGCTTCTTCGTCATCATATTGAAGTGTTTGGACAGTACCTTCAAGCGTGAGTAGGCCCTTGTCCACATCTAGATGTACAATACGCAGTTCCTCCCCACGGATTTGCAGTACGCCTAGCGATGTTCTAACAAGAAATTCCTCCTGGTCAAAGCGGTCGATCGTTTTCACGGATGTGAGGTCCATTCTTTTGCGATTGCGCATCGTCACTACGTGGTCTCCTGATGGAATAGTATACATGGAGCTGTCTGTTTGAATCTGCATATGCGTCCCCCTTCTCTAGTACGTTCCCCATATCATATGCAGAGGCTTGGCCAGACATGACAAGCCATTTTTAAGTTGGGGGGCAAACCCTCTATTCTACTCCTCTTTAGTCTATCTTCTCGTCAATTAATTTTCATCGTCTACAAACTCAGGTTCCACTTTCTCTAAGCGCTCTTCGCTAGTGATCGTGTACATACCTGCTGCGTCTTCTTTTTTAGTTGACGCCTTCAGCTCATTTACCGTAGCATTGACGATCTTTTGGCCAAATCGGATTGAAAGTTCATCACCCGGTTTGACAACAGACGATGCCTTGGCTACTTTCCCATTAATTGTGATTCTGCCTTGGTCAGCCACTTGCTTCGCTAGCGTTCGGCGTTTTATAAAGCGTGATACTTTTAAAAACTTGTCGAGTCTCATTTAGATTCTTCCTCTCTTTTGGCCTGTTGCCAGAATTCTTCTAGTTCGTCTACTGTATAATTTTCAAATTTTCCGCTTCCTTGTTTCACGGATTGCTCCACGGAATGGAAACGAGATTTGAATTTTTCGTTGGCGTGCCACATGGCTTCTTCTGGTGAGAGCTTCAGGAATCTTGCGATGTTGACGATAGTGAACAATACGTCTCCGAGCTCGTCTAGCTGCTGCTCCGGCCCACCACTTTTTACTTCTTCCTGAAACTCTTGCCACTCTTCCTGGAACTTGTCGAAAGCTCCTTCTATAGACGGCCAGTCAAACCCAACTTTGGCTGCGGTCTTTTGATAGTTATAAGATGTCAGCAAGGACGATGCCAAACGTTCTTGTCCTTCTAACAGCATAGACGGTTTAGGTTTTTCCTGCTCCTTGATAGCTTGCCAGTTCGTCAACACTTCTTCGGTTGTATCAGCTTGTGTTTGCGCAAATACATGTGGATGTCGTCGTATCATTTTGGCCCCTACAGTTTCGAGTACATCTTCCATAGAGAAGTAGCCATTGTCTTCCCCGATTTGCGCATGAAGAAAGACTTGTAGCAAAACATCTCCTAGTTCTTCGATGATAGCATCATCATTTTCTTCATCAATGGCCTGGATCAACTCAAAGGATTCCTCGATTAAATAGCGCTTCAATGATTCATGCGTTTGCTCACGATCCCAAGGACAGCCGTCCGGTCCACGCAAAGTCGCAATGATGTCCCTTAATGAACTCCACTCTTTCAGTCGTTGTTCGTGTTCAAGTAGCGGCGGTACATAGACAGTCGTTAGATTATTCAATGTCACTGTTCGGTCAAGTTCAAACAGCGGTATTTCAGTCAACACTTCATCTCGTGAACCGGCTGATGTAACGATGGTGACGACGTGAGAATCGGGATATTTCTCCATCAAAGACAATTTCACGTCAGAAGCGACGAATGCATCATAGACTTGTCCAATTAATACATGCTGATCCATGCGTACGTCGTCACGTTTCAAGTCTGTACCGTCAAGCAACTGGAATCCTTCAATCGGATCAATACGCAACGCTGTAAAAATCGGATCTAAAAAGCTACTGCCGCCAGCAATATGAAGTTCAATCTCACCTGTCCGTTCTTTTTCAATCAACAGTTGAACCGTACGTTCCGCTACAAGTGGGTGTCCCGGCACAGCGTATGTAATCGGCTGTTGCACACTCAATTCCAGTAGTTTATCGACGATTTGCTGATAGACGTCTTCAAACGCATCATTTGCTTCATAAATCCTATCAAAACTTTCCATCTCTAGCCCTTCCGAACGTAATTCTGCAACGATGGGATGTTCTTCTGTCCGAAGATAGAGATGGTCCGCTTGTTTTAATAATCGATACGTGCCTAGCGACAGTTGTTCTAAATCACTTGCACCTAGTCCGATAACAGTTATTTTATTCATATAATTCACCTTCTATTTTTAGTTAGCCATAGTTGAGCAGTTGCCAATCGTTTTCCAAAAGGCAGTAAATACCACTCTTTTTCATTCATTATACGTGATTTCAAGATGACGAAAAGGAATATGATTGCTCCAATTGCGACAGCTGACATTGCAGTTAACGTTGAGCTTGTACGTGAGGATAATCCATCAAACAACCATGAGTCGGCTAGAAGCATCCAGGGAATCAATATCCCTGCCATTGCAACACTAGCAATAATTAGCACGGTATAAAACCGTCGCGGAGCCAGCGGAAACTTCCAAAATCTTTTAAAGTAAAAAATCAATAATATAGCAACGATTGCGAATGAAATAGCGCCTGACGCAGCGGCACCTTCAATTCCATATTGATGAACCATTAATGGTGTAGTTGACAGTTTGATTACGACACCAAGCAGCATGAGTAGTAACGGCCCACGCACTTTACCACTTCCTTGAAGAATTGCTGTCAGTGGTAAAATAATCGACAACCAGAAAATCTGCATACAGAAGATGATTAACGCAACAGATCCTGTTCGTGATTGAAACAGCATTTCATTAACGAAAGGTAGTACGAGAACCAACCCTATCGTCGCAGCCCAACCGAATAAAATAGATGTCCGGAACGTCAAACTAATGAACGGTAAGGCGCCCCGTCTATCATTTTTAGATGCATGATGCGCGATTAACGGTACGAGGGCTAGCGCCAATGTAGATGCAAGCAAAATACCCATTTGCACAAGCGGCTGTCCCCGATCATAGACACCTTTCATTTCCATAGCGGTCTCACTCATTGTCCCCGCCTCGATTAATGCGTTATAGATCGTAAAAGAGTCCACCAATTGAAATACCAGTAAAATTAAAGAACTCGCACTGACACCAATGCTAATCTTGGTCAGATCTTTAATCACTTGCCACGGCTTCACAGTAACTGCCACCAAACGTTCTCGTTGCAGGAAGAACCAAGTCAGGATCAAGACACCTGTCGCTTCTCCTGCAACTGCTGCCCACATCGTAATTTCCCCTACCTTATAAAGTGATGTTCCTGCACGTATCGCAATCCACGTACCCGCAAGGACGATGATCACCCTGAACAACTGCTCTGAGACGTTGGAAATCGCTACAGGTATCATTTGCCCTTCTGATTGAAAGACACCCTTCAGCACAGCTAGGAACGGCAGTACGAGGACGATATATGCACCTGCCTGCAAAACGGGAGCTAGTGCAGTGTCTCCCATTAGTTCTGCAAAGAAAGAAGAACCTGAACGCAATAACAGAAAAATCCCTATTGATAAAACAAGTAGATAGGCTAGTGACACACGTAAAATTCCACGTGATTCTCCAGGACTTTTGCTTTCTGCAAGCATTTTAGACACCGCGACAGCAAAACCCGAGGACGTCCAAACGATAAATATTCCGATAAACGGATACACTTGCTGATAAATATAGAATCCTTTATCTCCAACTAAGTTTTGAAAGGGCACTCGATAAACCGCGCTTAGCACTTTGACGATGATGGCAGCAATAGTTAGAATCGATGCACCTTTCATAAACGACTTCATATTCCATTTAGTCAACGCCATATACGTGCCTCTTTCATTCGATGATGATTTCTAGTATACCATTTCATCACGTCAGAATAGGCGCGTGGCCGCAATCAATAAAATAATCACCCCACTCATAAATGTTCCGAATTGCCCTACTGACATCTTGCCAATCCGCACGCCTGCCAGTTTCGTGCCTAGCCCCACACCAATTGACAATGTAATATAACTGCCAACAGCGGCTGATAATGCGATGGCAATCGGTGACAATGCCAAAAGACCTGCTCCGATACCATTCGTTAACGCATTCGCAGATAGCGCAATACCAAGCAGCAAAGCCTCCCCAAGACTAATATGCGAAGATCCGTCAAAATCCATTTTTTCCGGTTCACTAAATACATTTGCTTGATGTTTTCGTTGTGGACGAAATGCAATAATCATAATGCGTATTCCGATGATGCTAAGTACAGCAAATGCTATAAGATCGGGTAGTATGCCCGGTAACATTTCAGCCAGCCATGCACCGGCGACTATGCCAATCAAACTGAAGATAAAACAAATTGCCGCAATGAGTGCATTTGATGTGAATGGAATTCGTACTCGCTGTACCCCATAAGAAAGTCCAACTCCAAAGTTGTCAATGCTAGATGAAATTGCAAAGCCTGCGATCAGTAGCCAAGTCATTCCGCTCCCCCATTTGGTTTTATCATACTATACGCGCACAATGAAGCAGGCGTGTGTGCGTTAGGCGCGTAAAAGAACCAGCCTTTCCTATGCACGCGGAGGGGCTGGTTTATAGCTGTAGGAAAAGCAGATAGAGGGTGGCTTTTGAATCCGCTACAAACCCCAATTAATATAAGACTTCATTGTAGCTATTGCTTGAATTCATGACGTCTTGTACTTAATTTAGGTCAAGACTAGACCACATTGCCAACGCATTGAGCGGTTGCCCAGCCATTATGATCGCTTGCAAAGCATGATAGAGCGTTTGTGCATGTGGATAGAGCAGTAATCAAGTGCTATAGAGCGGTTAACCATGAACTATGAGCGGTTGTACGAATTTATGAGCGAAAACTTCCGCAAGCCTACGACAAAGCATCCACCCAGAACATCGCTAAATAGATCTTCGCGCGCTCAATTTATTAAAAAAAAACGTCTTTCCCTTACTTACAAGGAAAGACGGGTCATTATTCATCTTCATCTGGGTGTAGGCAAAACCATTTCCTTCGCAACGGATACACCTGTACGAATCGCTGCTTTTCCTACTGCATGTGCAACAATCGTCGGGATACGGTCATCAAATGGATCCGGAATGATGTAATCATCACGAAGATCTTCATCCTTGATCAAGTCTGCAATCGCGTACGTCGCTGCAAGCTTCATCTCTTCGTTGATCTCTGTTGCTCTAACGTCTAGTGCTCCACGGAAGATACCAGGGAACGCCAAGACGTTGTTGACCTGATTAGGATAATCGGAACGGCCTGTCGCAATAATACGCACACCATACTCATCTGCCAATTCAGGCTTCAACTCAGGTATTGGATTCGCCAGTCCGAATACGATAGGATCTGTATTCATTAGTGCAATCAATTCCTTCGTCAGCAAGTTTGCTACAGATACACCGACGAATACGTCAGCACCCTTCATTGCAGCTGCTAATGAACCTTCGATTTTATCGAGATTTGTGACGCGTGACATTTCATGCTTAATGTCATTCATCGCATTCTCGCGCCCTTCAAAAATAATACCTTTCGAATCACACATGATAATGTTTTTGAAGCCCATATTCAACAATAGTTTCGTAATCGCAACTCCAGCGGCACCGGCGCCATTCAAGACGATTTTCACATCTTCTTTTTCTTTTCCAACTACTTTTAATGCATTAAGTAACCCTGCACCCACTACGATTGCCGTGCCATGCTGATCATCATGGAAGATTGGAATATTACACTCTTCACGCAATCTGCGTTCAATTTCGAAACAACGAGGAGCTGATATATCTTCGAGGTTTATACCACCAAATGTTGGGCTCATTGCTTTTACGATGTTGACAATTTCATCGACATCTTTTGTATCCAGACAAATCGGGAATGCGTCAATCCCTGCAAATTGCTTCAGCAATAGAGCTTTCCCTTCCATTACCGGCAAAGCTGCTTCAGGGCCGATATCTCCAAGTCCAAGTACAGCCGTTCCGTCTGTCACAACTGCAACCAAATTCCCTTTAATTGTATATTCATATGCAAGAGATGGGTCTTGAGCGATTTCTACACAAGGCTCAGCAACTCCTGGTGAGTACGCCAAACTCAAATCCTCTTTATTTTCTAATGGCACCTTCGAAACCACTTCCATTTTTCCATTGTGAATTTGATGCATGTGTAAAGAAGATTTGTATTTCCTGTTCATAATATCGCTCTCCCTATCTGGTTTTTTATTGTTCAAACGTGTTGGTAGTGATTATAAGCGCAAACGCAAAGCAAATACAAGTAGCAATATTCTGGCAACTACCAAAATCAAGAAATCGTAAGCGGTTACATCACCTATACAACGGGTTTTTCAGCGCTTTTAAAAAAATTGAAAAAAGTTTTGACTTTTATGCTTTTTCGTAGTATGTGAAACCTTTCACTTTTCATTTTACACCTTGTGAAGCCCTTCACTAAAGGCTTTTGTGAATATGTTCACATAAAGAAAAATGATACTCAAAAGTGATATATGGATGTAGCATGTGAAAAACTTCACTTTTTAATTGAGGAAAAGTATTGAAGTGTATTTGGTGCTTCACGCGTCGGAAAAGGTAGTATATGTAAATTAGACGACGGATTTCATTCTGATTACTTGCTTAGGTTAAGTTCATTTACATGTTATTGTTCTGAAAATAACATACTAAATTACATTTAGAGAAAATTAGTCATCAAAAAACTCACAGCAGATTCATCCACTGTGAGTTTTCGTTAAAAACTTAATATTTTTATCAAACTCGTTTAGCTTTCCATCTGTTTCGCCAGGAAGTTGGCCGCTGTCTCTGCAGCTTTTTGCTCGACCTCTCCAACAAAATGAACTTTTGACAGTAAGTAAACTGCACCGATAGCGTCGCCATTTGTAATGATAGGTACAATACAATAAGACTTAATCTGCTCTACTTGGCCTGGTACCCATTCTACCGTCTTCTCATGCTTTTCCATGACAGTAGATCGGCCGTTCAGAATTTCTTCGCATATCGGTGCCAACTGTCGGTTCATATAGTCCTTCTTGGCAAGACCCGCTACCGCTAGCATCTCATCGCGGTCACTGATTAGTGCAGGTGTACCAATCGTTTCATAAAGTGATTCTGCATATTCTACCGCAAATTCGCCAAGCTCTGAAATAGGTGAATATTTCTTTAAAATGACTTCCCCTTCTCGATCAGTGAATATCTCCAAAGGGTCCCCCTCACGAATGCGAAGTGTCCTTCTAATTTCTTTCGGTATAACTACTCTTCCCAAGTCATCAATTCTGCGGACAATACCCGTTGCTTTCATGTATAATGCCTCACTTTCTCGAAATTAAATGTATTTCTGAGAATAGTATGCATCAACATTGGTCATTTTATGCAATCAAGGTGTTACAAGGTATCCTTAGATTCTACTTCCTCTGCTGTTTCCTGCATGGTGTGTACCATGTCTTCTACCATATCGAATTCCGTAAACTGCTTGGACTTTTTTTCATTCACGGTTATGGTAATTTGTCCGTTGTCGATTGTCAATCCAACCGCATGGCCAAACTTCAATGAACGTTCCATCAGTTTTGCACCGTCAGCACGAGCTGTTCCTTCTGCCGACAAGCGGATTTCCACTATTCCCTGTACATTTTTAATGGATATTACACCAGCGTCACGACCCCACGCCTTCATACGTCCAACGCGGAGCAATAAATCGGCTTCGAATGGCATATCACCGAAACGGTCGATCATCTCGTCAACAAGCTCTAGATAATCCTCATCGCCAGTAATTGCTTTTACACGTTTATACATTTGGATTTTTTGATAACCATCCTGAATGTATGATTCAGGAAGATAGGCATTGATAGGCAAGGAGATTTCGACATCTGCTTTGTCTTCTTTTACGACACCTGTCTGTCTTTCTTCAATCGCTTCTTGTAGTAACTGCGAATACAGATCGAAACCAACCGAGTCAATGAATCCATGTTGCTGCGAACCAAGTAAATTCCCTGCACCCCGAATGGATAGATCACGCATAGCAATTTTAAAACCAGAGCCAAGCTCAGTGAACTCTTTGATTGCTTGTAAACGATTTTCTGCAACTTCTGTTAACACTTTATCGCGCTGATAGAGCATATAGCTGTATGCCACGCGATTGGAACGACCGACTCGGCCACGTAGTTGATAAAGCTGTGAAAGTCCCATGCGATCTGCATCATGAACAATTAACGTATTAACGTTTGGAATATCGATTCCGGTTTCGATAATGGTCGTTGTAACGAGCACATCAAATTCTCCTTCGAGAAAACTCAGAATTACTGCTTCGAGGGCCGCCTCACCCATCCGACCATGTGCAGAGGCGATACGCGCTTCTGGTACCAAGTCACGAATTTCCTGAACTTTACGATCCATATCTTCTACACGATTATATAGATAGAAAACTTGTCCGCCGCGTCCCATCTCTCGCTCAATCGCTTCACGAACGAGTCCACCGTTATGTTCCATGACATATGTTTGGACAGGGAAACGATTAGCTGGCGGTGTTTCAATTACTGATAAATCGCGCACTCCGACCATCGACATATGCAAAGTTCTTGGAATGGGAGTTGCAGTCAACGTCAGTACATCTACGTTATTTTTCAACTGCTTCAATTTCTCTTTATGCGTTACTCCAAAACGTTGCTCTTCATCAACAACGAGAAGCCCAAGATCCTGGTAGACTACATCTTTAGACAATAAGCGATGCGTACCAATGACAATGTCAACAGTTCCCGCTTTCAGCCCTTTAATCGTTTCATCCTGCTCTTTCTTAGAACGGAAACGATTGAGTAATGAAACTGTCACAGGATAATCTGCAAAACGCTCTTTCATCGTTTCGAAATGTTGCTGTGCAAGTATCGTAGTCGGCACTAAGAACGCAACTTGTTTACCGTTCGTTACTGCTTTAAACGCCGCACGAATCGCAACTTCCGTTTTTCCGTATCCTACGTCACCGCATAATAATCGATCCATAGGCCGTATACGTTCCATATCTTTCTTAATTTCCTCGATGGACTGTAACTGGTCCTGTGTCTCTTCGTATGGAAAAGCATTTTCGAATGAACGCTGCAAATCATCGTCTTCACTAAAAGCAAAGCCTTTTTCTGCTTCTCGTCTAGCGTATAATTTGATCAAGTCATCCGCAATATCTTGAATGGCCGCCGTTACTTTACGTTTAGTTTTTACCCAATCTGTACCGCCAAGTTTATGTAGCTTTGGCTCTTTCTCTCCTGTAGCGACATACTTTTGAATTAAATCAATCTGATCAGCAGGCACGAAGAGTTTATCCTCACCACGATAACGAATATCTAGGTAGTCTTTCTGGATGCCTTTAACATCCAATGTAACGACACCATAGTATTTCCCAATACCGTGATGCACGTGGACGATATGGTCACCTGGCTTGATCTCTGAATAACTTTTGATCCGTTCGGCATTCGTGAGTTTAGGGGGGCGCGCTTTGCGTTTTGGCTTACCAGTAAACAATTCCGCGTCCGTAATGACAGCAAGCTTCTGAAACGGCAATTCAAAACCTACTGATAAATCCCCTTCTATAATGGACAACACACCATCTTTGTTCGGCTTGCCGTTAATCGCCGCTTCTATATCATACTCTCGTAAAATCTCTTGAATTGCCTTCATTCTATCGGTTGAAGAAGCCAAAAGAAAAACGTTATAGTTCGCTTGTTGCCAACGCTCTATTTCACTTTTCAATAGAGGCATCTGACTATGAAACTGTTGCATCGGCTTACAAGAAATCGAAATAGACTTCTTGATAGTGAAGCCAGGTACTGAGCGTGTAAACAAAGATAAGTAGAGTCGCTGCTGATTCATATCCGCAAGTACTTGCTCGTAATTCCATGCGAGTTTCGTATCGTGTAACATTTTACCGTCTTCGAGCATCGCAAGCTGGAATTCCTGCTCTTCCGACTCCAGTGTAGCTACAGATTCTTGTATTCGACCCAACTCATCAAAGATTATGATACCATTTGCAGGGAAGTAGTCAGTCAGCATGGCGCTTGTTCCGGAAGAAAATGAAGCATATTTCTTCATTGTATCTGGCACAATTCCATCTTTCATCATGCCGATATCTTGCATGATCGACATCAATAACTGCTGCTGTAATTCTTCACTTTTGATTTTGGCTAGACTTTCACCAAGCGCTTGCTCCACCTTTTGTGAAACTTGCTGTAACTCTCCAGGCGTCCATATGAATTCGGTCGCCGGCAATAACGTAATCGAGTCTAATTTTCCTGTTGAACGCTGATCTTCTGCCGAAAATGTTCGAATGGAATCAATTGTCGTATCGAATAACTCAATACGAACAGGTTCTGTCATCGTTAGCGGATAAATATCCAGTATGCCACCGCGCAACGCAAATTCGCCCGGTGCACTCACCAGTTCTTTTCGGATATAGCCCATGGATACTAGATTTTCCAGCCAGACACCTATATCAATCTCTTCATCTGTTGAAGCTGTTACGTAATGTGCCAACCATCGTTCCTTTGACGGCAACAATTTTCGCAAACCTGCAACGGGTGTAATATAAATACCACTGCCTATACGCGCCATATGATCCAATGTGTCTATTCTGCCCGCACGTAGTTCATAACTTGCAAAAGAAAAGTCTGCCGCAACAAGTTCTTCTGCGGTGTATAAGTGAATATGTTCGTCACCGACTAATTTACTCAATTCCTCATACGTTCGCTGTGCTTGAAGCATATTTGGTGAAACAATTAAGACAGGGCGTGTCAGTGACTGCTGAATCAATTTAAAAAAGATCGCTTTGGATCCCCCTGCAAGACCTGTGATCAACTGCTGATTCTGCCCGTCTTCCAAGTCATTCAGCAAGCCTTGAATCTCTTTCTCTTCTAGAAAAAGCTGTTCTATTACTCCCACTCGACTACTCCTCCTTATCTATTAACTTAGTCTATCTCTATATATCGAACAGAATGCTTTATGCACAAAAAGCTTTGGCTATTAGCGCCAAAGCATCTGTTACTTATTGTAACCATTTTTTTAAGGTGTAATAATCCGGAAACGC
This sequence comes from Sporosarcina sp. P25, assembly GCF_002743235.1. Classification (NCBI taxonomy): domain Bacteria; kingdom Bacillati; phylum Bacillota; class Bacilli; order Caryophanales; family Caryophanaceae; genus Sporosarcina; species Sporosarcina sp. P25. Next base: position 32,661 of record NZ_PDYV01000017.1, on the reverse strand, counting down.
CTGCAATGATTGCTCACAGTGTTCACAAATACATCGTATATGCAGGCCACCATCTGGGTCTACAGACAAAAATGTGTTTTTATCTGTATTGTCTATTTGACTCAAAGTATCTTTTGCCGATTCGAATGGAATGGAGCCGATCTCCGTATGACAGTGATTGCACGAATAACGGATCATATTCTCTTCACCTTCCTTTTTCAAAGTATAGGCAAAGAATTGATATATTATGCTTTTCCGTTAAATTTATTCATCACTTCAAGAAATGGCTTCTTTTTCATTGTCCATTCTTCACAGGCGTCTGCACTCTTTTGTATCGCGTCTTCAATCAACGGTTGCTCGTCGTTGCTAAAAGGAGATAATACATAATCAGCGATCTTCATACCGCCTGTAGGACGATCGACGCCCATACGAATACGATTGAATTCAGAAGTACCTAGATGTGCAATGAGTGACTTCATACCATTATGGCCACCCGCACTTCCCTTTTGACGAAGTCGGATTTTCCCTGCCGGCAAATCCAAGTCATCGTATAATACGACTATTTCTTCGTCGTCCACTTCAAAGTAATCCGCTAAGGGACGGACACATTCACCCGATAAGTTCATATAAGTCATAGGCTTTAATAATATTATTTTACCTTCAGCCGTATGGACAGTCGTAAATTGACCATTGAATTTTTGCTGGAATGCTGGGGCTTGCCATCGCTTAGCCAATTCATCAATGACTTGAAAACCGATATTATGACGCGTGTTTTCGTAGTTTTTCCCGGGATTTCCGAGACCAATTAGTAATTTCATGTTCTTCTCTTCCTTTTCTAAACAATATATATACATAGAAAAGGAGCGCACGGTTCAAACTCGTGCGCCCATTTTGTAACTTATTTCTCTTCTTTATCTTCACCGATTACTTCCGGCTCAGCTTCAGTGCTTTCAGTAGCTTCATCTAATGCTTCCATTTCTTCTTCAGTACGTGGAGCAGAAATAGTTACTAACCCTACTTCGTCCTCAGTCAAGATTTCAAACTTCACTTTTTCGCGGATATCACTAACAAGAATTGTTTCACCAATTTCAAGTTCTGAAACATCTACGTCGATATGTTCAGGAATGTCAGATGGCTTTACGCGAATTGTAACTTCCCATACCGGTTGTTGAATTGTTCCGCCTGCTTTTTCACCTGGCGCGTCCCCAACAAGGTTGATCGCTACATCTACTTCAAGCTCTTCTGTCATATTGATCGCCAAGAAGTCAGCGTGTGTAAGGAAACCAGTCAAAACGTCAGACTGATAATCGTTTAATACGACGTTTACATCGTTGCCGTCAACAGTCAATTTGATTACACCGTTTCTTCCTGTTTCACGAAGTGTGTCTAGAAGATCACGTTCTTTTACCGCGATTGGCGTGCTTTCTGTTTTATAACCGTATACTACTGAAGGAATCCAACCGCTTTTTCTTAATTCGCTTACTGTCTTCTTATCAGTTTCTCTTAAGTTCGACTTAATTGTGCTCATTTGTACAGTCACCTATCCTATCATTAAGTTTTTTATACATCTTTGAATATTCAATATCAGAAGATATCAGTTAACTATTCATCATTCAAATAATGTACTTACAGACTTATTCTCAAACACACGAATGATTGCAGATGCCAACAATGGCGCAATCGATAGTTGTTTGATTTTTGGAGATTGTTTACTTTCCGGCAATTTAATAGAATTCGTAATCACTAATTGCTTGATTTGAGAATTATTAATGCGCTCAATCGCTGGTCCGGATAAAACAGGGTGTGAACAACAAGCATACACTTCTTTTGCTCCACTTTCAATTAGAGCGCTCGCAGCAATGGTTATAGTTCCGGCTGTATCGATAATATCATCAATTAAAATGGCCGTTTTTCCTTCTACATTGCCAACAATATTCATCACTTCCGCTACGTTCGGACGTGGGCGACGCTTATCGATTATTGCAATTGGTGCTTTCATACGATCCGCCATTTTACGCGCACGCGTTACACCGCCATGGTCAGGTGAAACGATAACAAGATCATCGCCTGCTAATCCTTGATTCTGGAAGTATTCCGTTAGGATGGGTTCTGCAATCAAGTGATCGATTGGAATATCGAAGAAACCTTGTATTTGTGGCGCGTGCAAGTCTACTGCAATTACACGATCAGCGCCTGCCTTTTCTAGTAAGTTTGCAACTAATTTAGCCGTTATAGGTTCACGTGAACTCGCTTTACGGTCTTGGCGTGCATACCCGTAATATGGCATAACCACGTTAATCGTACGCGCAGATGCACGCATTAAGGCATCTAACATAATGAGAAGCTCCATTAAGTTATCGTTGACCGGATTAGAAGTTGATTGAATAACAAATACTTCACAGCCACGGATGCTTTCATCGATATTGATTTGAATTTCCCCGTCACTAAAACGTTTGACTGAGAGCTTGCCGAGCGGAAGCCCGACTTGATCTGCTACTTCTTTTGCAAGTGGTTCGTTCGCAGTTAAAGAAAAGATTTTCAGTTTGTCGTTTGGATATTGATTTGCCATGATGGCCCTCCTGTTAGTTGGGTAAGATTAGTTTTTTACGTATCCTTCTTTATTCTCTTGCCGAACACGTGCAATTGCAAGTGAATTTTCTGGAACATTTTTTGTGACTGTGGATCCCGCTGCCACAATCGCATTCTTTCCTATCGTGACTGGTGCGACCAAATTGGCATTGCAGCCAATAAATGCATTGTCTTCTATCTCTGTTTTGTACTTGTTTTTCCCATCGTAATTCACTGTAATCGTACCACAGCCAACATTAACATTCTTGCCTATTTCTGTATCCCCTATGTAACTGAGGTGGGAAACTTTACTTTCGTCACCAAGTTGAGATTTTTTCACCTCAACAAAGTTGCCTACTTTCACATGATCACCAAGCTGTGTTTCGGGTCGTAAGTGCGCAAATGGACCGACGGCAGTCTGATTTCCAACTTTACTATCACGAACGACTGACGAATGAATCGTCGTGTTGTCGCCCACTGTACTGTTTTGGATATGACTATTGGGACCAATGACACATTGTGAACCGATTTTTGTAGCACCCTCAATCAGTACACCAGGTTGGATAACAGTATCACGTCCTATTTCCGCTTCTGCACTGATCACTGTCTGCTCAGGGCTGATGATTGTGACACCGTTACGCATGTGCTTCTCCGCAATCAATTGGCGCATACTTTTTTCAGCTTGTGCCAGCGCCACGCGATCATTGACGCCCAGTGTTTCATGGAAATCTGGCGTCGTATAAGCAGAAATTCGCTGTCCTTCAGATTTCAAAATTCCTAATACATCCGGAAGATAATACTCACCTTGCGCATTGTCGTTATTCACTTTTTTCAGTGTGTCGAATAACACACGATTATCGAAGCAATACGTGCCTGTATTAATTTCCTTAACAAGACGCTCACTATCATTCGTATCTTTATGTTCGACGTTTCGCATTACGTCACCATTCTCTGCACGGATGATGCGGCCATAACCCGTTGGATCATCTGCAATTGCAGTAAGTATTGTCGCCTTCGCTTCCGTTTCATGGTGGTGTGCGAGGAGTGCTGCCATTGTCTCAGTACTAATTAACGGTGTATCCCCACAGACGACGAGCGTAGTACCTTCAAGGTCTGCAAGTACACTCTCAGCTTGTTGCACGGCATGTGCTGTGCCCAGTTGTTGTGCTTGTAGCGCATATTCACTTTTGTTGCCCAGCGTCTGCTCTACCATCTCGGCACCATGACCGACAATCGTGACGATCCGATCTGAGCGGAGATCACGAATGTGATCGATTACGTGCTCCACCATTGGCTTTCCACAGACAGGATGAAGTACTTTATAAAGATCCGACTTCATTCGCGTGCCCTGTCCCGCTGCCAGGACGATCGCATATGTATTTGTCATCTGTCAGCCTCCATCCTTATTTGATAAATTCATAATTGACTATATCGGAAATGACTGATTTTTTCAAGCATATCCCCTTGACAATTACATAACTTTATTTTATGATTGTTAATCTTTTTGTGATTATATTGGCATAGCGATAATAATAGTGGTAGGTAATTATAGAGGAAGCGTTCAAAAATGCAAGTAATTAGGAGTAGGCGGGAATTTGTAAGTACGAGGGGATGGAAGCGCCAGTTGGCGGATGCTTTCTTCATGAATCTGCGGTAGGGACGGCTTTTGCGAGTAAAAGCGAAGCATTAGGAGCACATCTTTGCACTCAATCCCTACTCCCCTACTGCTACCCGCTTCTCCACTTCCATTTCAAGACAATAATAAGGCCATCTACTCGAATAGATGGCCTTTTGATAGATACGAAGAATGGAAACGCTTTCTCTAACGATATAAATTATAGAACAGCCTCTTGTAATTCCCCTTGCTGTTCGTCTACTCGATGATAAGCCGCTAGAATGGACTCCTGTACTTTTGTCCGTGCATCTGAATTAATCGGATGCGCCACATCACGGAACTCCCCATCCGGTGTGCGTTTGCTAGGCATTGCCACAAATAATCCGTCATTCCCCTCGATAACTCGGATATCATGGATAACAAACTGATCGTTAAGCGTAATGGAAGCAATTGCTCTCATTCTACCTTCCGTGTCTACCTTGCGTAATCTCACATCTGTGATTTCCATTTTCCCCACTCCCTTGTTGTCGTTTTCACACTGAACGTATTCTAGGTTAGTTGGCATGATGAATTTTTTAACCATAATACTGGTGCTGATTCTATAATACTAGTTTTTCAGTCGAATGAAAATAGAATCTTTTGTGAATTTTTTAATATTTGTATATTCCTTCAAATATACAGCTACTTTCCACCTACTCATTCTCTACTAACAAGAAAACCCGACCTGATCTAGATTACGTCAGGTCGGGCTTCACATTCAATTACTTACAAAGCGCGATTGCTTCGATTTCTACTCGTACATCTTTTGGAAGACGGGCCACTTCCACTGTCGAGCGAGCCGGTTTATGCTCCCCAAAGTGTTCTTCATAAATAGCATTTAGCGCTCCAAATTCATTCATGTCTTGAATAAATACTGTGGTTTTAATGACTTGTTGTAAGCTTGAACCCGCTTCTTCCAGTACTTTGCTCAAGTTTTGAAGAACTTGATTTGTCTGTGCTTCTATTCCGCCACTTACTACTTCACCAGCAAGCGTCAAAGGAATCTGTCCTGACGTGTACACTACACCGTTCACTTTTACTGCTTGTGAATAAGGTCCAATTGCCTGTGGTGCTTGTTCTGTTTTTACATATTCCATAACTCATTACCGCCCCTCGTGAAATAATTCCCTTCTTCCAACTCGATCTTGCGGTGTTTCTCATCGACAGCATGCAGTTTCACTAATGAAAGATAATCATCAACCAGAACTTCTTCAAGATGTTCAGCTTCTACTAGGACCGCCACACCGCCAAGTTCACAGTTGAATTCTTCAAGCAAGCTCTTCATACCTTGCATCGTGCCGCCCACTTTCATAAAGTCATCTGTCAACAATACTTTTTGACCGCTCTGCATACTTCTCTTTGACAGTACCATTGTTTGGATCCTACGGGCAGAACCAGAAACGTAATTAATGCTGACAGTAGGACCTTCCGTCACTTTGCTGTCCCGTCTAACTACGATTACAGGCACGTTTAAATGACGGGCTATCGCATGGGCAATCGGAATACCTTTCGTCGCAACTGTCATGATTGCATCGATTTCTTTATCAAAAAAAGCTGTCGCAATCACTTTGCCAATTCGATCAAGAAAACGAGGATTCCCCAATAGGTCAGTCATATACAAATAACCGCCAGGAAGCAATCGATCCGATTTCCTGAGTTCATTCATTAGTAAATGAATGACTTCCTTTACCTCTTCACGACCGACCAACGGAATATATTTAATACCGCCAGCAGCGCCTGAAATCGTCACTAAACGACCCGTACTACTCTCTTCAAATGTCTCTTTCAAAATACCAAGATCTTCACTAATTGAGGACTTGGCCGCTGAATACCGGTTCGAAAAAAACGTCAAAGAAATGAGTGTGTGCGGATTTTCCAGCAAATGACGTGTCATATCGACAAGCCTTTCACTTCTTTTCCATTTCATATAATACCGACTCCTAAATCCGAATGATTTATAAGTACATTATCATAATTGTCCGGCATTAATCAACTACAATAGGTTCCCCAAGCATACGCACTGCATGCACATCATGGCAAAACCCTTTTAAAGCATTGACAATTCTTGGCACACGCGATTCGTGTTTTACCAGTCCAAATACCGTCGGACCGCTACCGCTCATTAAAACAGCATCCGCGCCAAAACGCTCCATTTGTTCCTTGAGTATGATGACTTCCTCATGAAGACCCATCGTTACAGGCTCCAGCACATTGCCTAGTGATGCACACATCTTGTCATAATCACTCTCTTGCAACGCTTCTATCATACGCTCCGTTTGCGGATGCGTGATAGAAGACAAGTTCAACTGACCATAGATATTGCCAGTGGAAACGCCGATTGTCGGTTTCGCCAGCACGACCCAGCAGTTAGGTGGAGCAGGTAGATGCGTAATGTCTTCTCCTCGCCCTCTTGCAATAGCAGTGCCACCATATACACAAAATGATACATCCGATCCGATTTCCGCACCTAGGATTGCCAGCTGATCCAAAGTTAAGCCCAGTTCCCATAGGCGGTTTAATCCACGAAGAGTCGCGGCTGCATCTGAACTACCGCCTGCTAGTCCTGCGGCAATCGGAATATTTTTATCCAGAGTAATTTCAACTCCATAATTCAAGCGATAACGTTTTCTTAATAAATCCGCTGCTTGATACGCCAAGTTTTTGCGATCATTTGGCACAAATCGATGAGATGACTTAATCGTAATGGCGTGATCCGTTGTAGGACGTAGCCAGATACGGTCAGCCAAATCAACCGTTGTCATAATCATCTCGACATCATGATAGCCATCCGGCCTTTTACTCAACACATCTAATGTTAAGTTGATTTTCGCAGGCGCCTTTTCGTAAATCATGATAAAAGCTCCCTCCCCACTGCATTGTTCTTGCTCATATATTACCACAGAATGAATAGAACATAAGGGGATTAAATAAAAAAAAGAACTGCAAAGCCTTTGCAGTTTACTTTGTTACGTGAATTTCCGTTCTACAGTTCTGTAGTCGAGCATTCTTACAGTTAGTTTTGAATACGTTAAATTTCATTTGTTATTTGCGTAAGATCTTTTCCATCGCTTTACCCTTCGCCAACTCATCAATCAGTTTATCTAAATAACGTATTTCTCGCATCGTGGATTCTTCAATATCCTCCACTCTAACACCACATATTACCCCTTTGATTAGTCCCCGTGAAGAATTCATCTTAGGAGCTTCAGCAAAGAACGTCTCAAAGTCTGTCTGTTTTTCTATTTGTACTTCCAGCTCTTCTTGGCTGTATCCCGTCAACCAACGAATGATTTCCTCGACTTCCGATTTTGTGCGTCCTTTTTTCTCTGCCTTTTTAATATAGAGCGGGTAAACCTTGGCAAAACTCATTGTATAAATCTTATGTGTCGTCATCGTTACCCTCCAATCGTCTGTCACGTATGATAGTTTCAACTTGTAAAACGATTCGCGACAGCAAAGCTGCGGCATTTCGTCTCGCACTTAAGCGAGGTGACTGTCCGCTCCAAAGATGAATCCATTGGGGACGATTTTGCTTGGCCGCTTCACTTCGAATTCCTGCTGTCAATGTGTTCATTATAGGATAATCCGGTAAATCTTCTTCGTAAGGTTTTATTTCACGGATAAAGTCATTTTGAATGCCCCTTGCTGGTTTACCACTAAATACCGATGTGATGACAGTTTGATCTTCCGTGCTTGTGAGAATAGCATCGATATGTTGTGTTTTCGCTCCGCTTTCAACTGCCGTTACAAAAGCAGTCCCCATTTGAACCGCTTGTGCTCCGAGTGTAAGAGCTGCTAAGACACCTCTTCCATCCATAATGCCTCCAGCAGCAATAACCGGAATCTGGACATGGTCTACAGCTTGAGGAATAAGCGACATCGTTCCGATCATAGAATCGCCGAAGCTTCCTGAAAATGTACCACGATGTCCCCCCGCTTCGCTTCCTTGCATCACGACCATATCAACTCCGTATCCTTCATTGATTATAGCTTCTTTCACAGTCGTAGCAGTCCCCATAACGATGATGTTCTCTTCTTTTAATCTTCGGACATTTTCTTTAGACGGCACCCCAAAGGTGAAACTACAAACCGTTATCTCTTCTTCAATTAGGACTTCCACTTGCTTATCAAAGTTCTCGCTAGACACTTGCTTTACATCAGGTTCAGCAATTTGTAACTCTTCACGATAAGGTCGTAATAATTCGTTAGCCTTTCTAATCTTATCTGTGGATACCTCTGCTGTCTCTGGAATAAACAAATTGACTCCGAAAGGCTGATCCGTTAGTGCCTTTATCCTCTTTATCGCTTCTCTCATATCTTCCGCCTTCATATAGCCTGCCCCTAGCGTACCCAAGCCACCCGCATTGGATACAGCAGCTATTAACTCAGGTGTGGTCGTACCGCCAGCCATTCCTGCTTGAATGATGGGGTATGTAATTCCAAGTTTTTTTGTTACATCATTTTTATTCCACATCTTTACTGCCCCCTCAAAATATTATGTAGCAGTTTTATTGTTTCTCTTTTCTTCACGTCTCATCAATATTTTATTTCCCAACCAATAACCGATTAAAGCAGCCGCTGCCATAAGCGCAATCGATAAAAATGAATTCAAACCCTCAAAAAACAACTCCTTGATCAAGCCGAAGATACCGACAAAGACACCAGCGAATAGTGCACGACCTATATTTCCTTTCTTCACACTTTCTCCTCCTGCCATTCTATAGATCTACGCAAGGACTGAGAATTTTCGTACGTATAATGAATGTTCACTCCATCATATCGTAAATCACAGAAAATTGAAGTTCCTATCATCATTTTATGTATTAGAAAAAGTTGCAAAGCCATTTCACTCTGCAACTCTACTAATTCATCTATTACTTTATCATCGAATTCGGTAAGTACACTAAATTTGCCGCTGTACTTACATTGTCATCGTTCACTGTCAGTATCACCACATAGCCGGTCTTTTCCCATCCCGAATTAAACGTAGTTTCATAGTCGGTATCAGAATAATAGTCCGCTCCAAATTCACGTTGTGCGTGCTCATTTAATTCATTGTAAATCGCAAACATTTCATCTGAAGTATGATAGTCATCCTCGCCTTCCATAAAATCATACGTTATGAACTGCAATTTGTTGTTTTCGAAGTAATAAATCAAATCGGTGTAGTAATTATACTTTGTAGTTCGATAGATCAATAATCGTTTATTTCCCTCACGTAAATTAGAAAGCAATATTGCCGGCGACTTCGATTCAACACTTATTACTTGAGCAGGATCCATTCCAAAGTGAATTCCTCTCGTCACCATGACTGGCGGCGCAGGTCGAAACGCGGGATCCATGGCTCTTGCTACAAATGCGGCAATATGTGACCGTGTTAGTGTTTCATTTGGTTTAAATGTACCATCTGGATACCCTGAGGTGATATTTTCAAAAGCCAATTTACGCACCGCATTATAGGCAGTAGAACCCTTCGGTACGTCTTTAAATCGAATATCTTTTTCTTTCGTCAATTTAAATGCATTTGCAATAAAAGCAGCCATATGTCCACGTGTTACCTTTTGCGTAGGTTTGAACGTACCATCAGGATATCCATTAATAATCCCCGCTTTTACCGCGGAGTTAATATAACCAGAAGAATATCTGCTAGAAGAAACATCTGTAAACTTCGTCTTCGTTTTCTTTCCATCAAGCCCTGTAGCTTTAGCCACCATAATTGCAACCTCTTCACGTGACACTTTGTCATTTAATCCAAAGCGCACACTAGGTTCAATCACTTTGTTTTCCAGCAAATACATAATCGCAGTATAGTTCGGATGATTTTTCGGTACATCTGTAAATATTTTAGTGGAAGCCTGTGTTTTAGAAGCTACTGAAAACGTCAAAACAAGTATTAAAATTATTGCAAAAACATTTTTCATACGTGTTGATCCCCTTTTCGCCATAATATGTAATGACTATATCACGTTAATTAAACAAAAAGTTGAATATGTTAAAACATGTTGTTTTACTACACAAACATACTAAATTCGCTACATACATCATCATAATTCGTCTACATGCATTGGTGTGATTCTATTTTTTAAGGATTTCAATAGTATATTTTTACTGCACACGCTTCAATAAGTCGGAGTATACTATCAATATTGTGTTGTGCAACACAACGCTGTAAAAGCAATTGAGCACAATATCTTGTTCTAACTAAAACTATAAAATGAACTGCTATAATAGTGTCGTTTTTCGGAAGTTCTGTACAGTAGATGGCAAGAAATAGATCCCCTTCCGAAGTAACCTAAACATACATGTTATCACGTGATCTTCGATGTATGGAATATCGGTGATACACAGAATGCAATTCTACAATGTTATTGAAGTAGACTTCGGTGCAAAACAAGTACTTCCAACCGATCCGGACAAGGCTGTGGACATGACACCTCTTCTTCCAAGCAAACCAAGCGCGATTGTTCCCAGTGATAGTAAACAGTGGAAACGTAAATAATTCCATATGATTGCAGGACCGTCTACAGATTATAATGACTGGTAGATAGCCTTAAAGTTTATCGCAATAAAAGAACTGCAAAGTAATTTCTCCTTTGCAGTTCCATTCGTCAGCCTGTTTTGGATTCTACGGACATTGGTTGGATTATTTTCTTTCCTCCACTTGTCTACTCGCCATTTCAATTGCATGTTTTACCATGTTTCCTGCATCACGTGAGCGGATACCGCCCCAGCCTTCTTTCTGTACTACATCATAGAAGCCAAGCTCTTTCGCGATTTCTACTTTCAATTGATCTGACATGACGCCTTTTCTCGCCATTTTAGTTTCCTCCTTTTCGGCTGACATCTGTAGTCTGCGCCATACAGAGAAAATTACACTTCGATTAGTTAACGTAATAAAAAATCCGCCAGAACGTTCCGGGCGGATTCACTAGGAAATAAATTAAAATAGCATGATAAATTATTTGATGATAAAGGCCGTTTGGTCCGAACCATCAAGGACTGTTATTTCAACCGCTTCGGTTAAAATATCAGCATAGCTGTAAGAAACTCTTTCAAACGCATTGTCATCCTGATCCAACTCTACTACGAAAACGGCACGATACGTATCGCGCAAGACTCCAGCATGTTCAATCGTCTTCTTACGACCGCCATTTGCTTTTAAATGGAGACGTTTCCCTAAATGAGCGTCCAGTGACTTTTTAATGTCTGCTAATGTTTTTGGCATGTTACTTACACCTCACTAAATACAAGCATAACATTTTTCCAGACGTTTGTCAACAAAATTTTTATTTTAACAGTTTCTATATGTCTTTGTCAATCACTTTATGATGAAATTCACTATTTTTTCATATGAAATTGTCATTAATTTTATTCCGTTTTTAGCTTGCCAAAGTAAGGGTATAGTGCATTGGCCAGTTTGATGAACTCTGGAATCGATAATGTTTCCCCTCTTCTACTTGGATCTATCTCTGATTGTTCAAACGCTTGCTGAATCAAATCCTTTTTTTCCTTACCTTCAGGGAGTGAGGACTGAAGGTTGTTCCACAGCGTCTTACGACGATGCAAGAACGACCCTTGCGTCACAGTGAATAAGAAGTCTTCATCCTCTACAGGAGCGTGTGCCACTTCTCTGCGCGTCAAACGAAGTACAGCGGATTCTACATTCGGTTGAGGAATGAATACCGTTTTTGGTACAATCATAGATACTTCTGCATCCATATAGTACTGGACAGCGATTGATAACGAACCATATGCCTTTGTACTTGGTACGGCTGTAATTCGATCTGCTACTTCTTTTTGCATCATAATGACAAGCTGACTTACGCGGGCTTTTTCCATCAGAAACTTCATGATGATCGGTGTTGTAATATAATACGGTAAATTGGCCACGACTACGATATCTTCATAGTCTGCAAATTGCTCTTCAATTACTTGATGAATATCTGCTTTTAGTATATCTTGGTGAATGACAGTGACATTCGAATAAGGAGACATTGTATCTTCGAGTACAGGTAACAGTCGACCGTCAATTTCAAATGCTACAACTTTGCCCGCCTGCCGTGCGAGATGCTCTGTTAACGCACCAATTCCTGGTCCTACTTCAATGACTCCCGTGTTTTTCGTAATCGCTGCGTGAGAGACGATATTATGCAGTACGTTCGAATCCACCAAGAAATTCTGACCTAGACTCTTCTTGAATGAAAACCCATGTTTCTGTAAAATTTCTTTTGTTCTCACTGGGGTTGCTATATCTTTATACATCTGTTTTCATTTCCTCCTCATTAAGAACTTGTATCGCTTCATTCAACTTCGCGACAGAAATCCGGAACATCTCCAGTCGTTTTTTCAATCCTTTACCGTTTACTTGCCCAATATGCAATAACTCCGACAGACGTTCTCTTCTTTTTCTGGAGTCGGTATGACCGATTAATCTGGCCTCTAGTAATATAGCCATCGGTATCTCTTCTATTGTATGCTCACTCACCGTGTAAACAGAAGCCAATGCTTGACGAATCGCTTCGTCATTCGCATGTTCGATTCCTACTCCACGTCCATTTTTCGCAATAGTTTCTTTCTTTGGTAAAAACGCATGCTTCACATCAGGAATCTGTTCTTCGATAATTGCCCGGATGCGTCGGCCTGGAAAGTCTGGATCGGTAAAAACAATGACTCCACGTGTCTGTTGTGCGTGACGTATCCGCTCGATCGTCTTGTCTGAGATCGCTGAACCGTTCGTTTCAATCGTATCCGCTCCTGTCGCACGTTTGACAGCCACAGTGTCGGACTTCCCTTCCACCACAACTACTTCTTCTATATTCACACTATTCCTCTTTTCTTACGATAGCATTCTTTCTATTTTACTGTGTTTTTTCAATTCTGTACAACCATATCGGCTGGAAACAGAAAAAACCGATAAGAGTGAGTATTTTTCTCCTCTTATCGGTATATGGCTATTAATTGATGACTTTAATTTTTACTTGACGACGACCAAATGAGTAAGCTGCTTCTTTTGTAGGCATGTGTAAATCGATACGGTTTCCTTTGATAGCACCACCTGTATCTCCTGCGATTGCATAACCATAGCCTTCCACCCAAACTTTAGAGCCTAGTGGAATCACTCGTGGATCAACCGCGATTAATTTCATATTCGGGTTCGCACGCAAGTTAATACCTGTCGCTGTAATCCCTGAACAACCATTACAATAAGCTGTATACGCACTTGCATTCGCGAAGAATTCTTTTCCACCGCTCGGTTCGCTACTGTTACCACGTGATACTGCCACTTGCGCCTGTGCTGGTGTACTTGAAGACTTTGCCGTTGCATTTGTAGATGCTTTTGCTAGAGCCGGTGTTGCAGTTGCAACTTCTACTTTTGGTGCTTTAGCTCCTACATGCACTACTTTATGTGTAGGTTCTTCCACCATTGTCTTACCAACTAATTCACGAGAAACTACTTTTCCGTTCTTTTTGGTAATTTGGAATTTCTTTTGTAGTTTACCATTTTTACCATTCGTAACAACTTTCTCTTTACCTTTAAGCATAGTCATATCTGTTTTTCTTTTTGTTTTGAAGTCTGCTGTTTCTTCAATTACATCTGTAATCTTTTCTACACGTGCAATGTTAACCACTGCATTAGATGCCGTCAACTTTGCACTCGTGTCGCCTTCTACTTTATCCAAGTTTGAAAGACGGATGTTCTGATCTGTCAAAAACTTTCTGACCGTTGTTTGCGTTGACCATACCGTACGCTCTTTACCCCCGTCTTTAACAGTCACAGGGAATGCTTTAGCAATTGCAATCGGTTGATTTTCCGTAATCTTCGTCGCTAAAGCTGGTTCAACTTCATCATGTGTAGTGACTTCAATATTTGCCGTTTTCAGTACATCATTCACTGTTGCCTCTGTTGTCCAGAGTTCTTGTGTTTTGCCATCTACGTCAATTACTACTTTGTTTGCTTTTTGCCATTTGATTTTTGTATCATTTTCAATTGGCGTGTTCACTGTCGGCTCTACTAAATCATGCTCTTGTACTTTCACGTCATTCGCTGCTAGTACTTCTCCGACTGTCGCTGCTGCTGTACGTAATTCTATTTGCTTACCATTAAGGTCCATTGAGACATTCTTCTTTTTTCCGTCAATCAATACGAGTGACGTTGTCGCTACGAATAATGCCACTGCCATAAATAAAATCGCAATGCGCATAAACTTAGTATTCTTCTGAGACATGTTAAAATTTTCCCCTTTCATTACTCGGCTGAGTATATAGCGTTTGTTTTACACTGTCAAACTTCCAAACTACTAACCGTTCCCAACTTAAGACATTTCAGATCCGTTAGACAAATAATTGCCATAAGTCGTTCACGTAATCTTAAACAGTTGTAATGCATTTGCAGTCGTTTGCTTTGCTACTTCCTCAACCGACACTTCTTTCAACCTTGCGATTTCTTCCGCCACTAATGTGACATAAGAAGGTTCGTTGCGTTTCCCCCGATAAGGATGTGGCGCTAAATATGGTGCATCCGTTTCGATCAGTAGTTTGTCTAGGGAAATAGTTGTTGCTACTTCTTTTGGCATTCTAGCATTCTTAAATGTTACAGGTCCGCCTAGCGAGATAAGAAAATTCATTTCTATACATTGTTTTGCTGTTTCAACACTACCGCTGTAACAATGCATAATCCCGCCAACTTCCGCTGCATTTTCTTCTTGCAGAATACGGACTACATCACCTGTTGCGTCGCGATTATGAATGATGATTGGCAGTTCTACTTCTTTTGCCAGTTGTATCTGTTTACGGAACAACTCTTGCTGTATATCTTTCGGTGATTTATCCCAGTGGTAATCGAGACCGGTTTCTCCAATGCCGACGACTTTCGGATGGGCTGACAACTCTTTGATCCATTGTAGATCGCTATCAGTGCAATCTATTGCATCGACAGGGTGCCAACCAATAACACCATAGATGAATGTGTATTTTTCTACTAATTCCATAGCTTTGTTGATAGTTTTTGTATCAAACCCAACTACGATCATTTTTTCTACGTTTGCATCAATAGCACGTTGAATGACTTCTTCCACGTCTTCTTCGTATTGATCTGCATTTAAATGAACATGTGTATCAATAAACATAGTATCTCTCCTAACACTGTTTTCTATTCTATTGTCTTTGATTGTGTCTTTCATCTCATTTGTATTACAGTTGTGTAACAAATAGTTTGTTTATTCCGTCTACGCGCTTCGAAACGCTTTACCGCTAGACATGCTCAAGCATTAGCGAGGATCCGGTAAACTTTTAGTATTTATAGGTTTGTTGTAACATGTGCGACATAAAGTTAAGCAAAGTGGTATATCATTTTCTAGGGTAAAGGACGTTGCATTTGATGTTTGGACTAAGAAAAGGACACGGAAAAAGTATATACTTCTTCATTTTCTATAACTAGACATGTCGCGTAAGCTTTCTAGCAGAACAACTGTTTAATACCGCCTCTTTCCTACCAAGTCGCCAAACCTTTACATAACAAGCAATAATCCCTCATGCGCAACTACATAACTCCGCATCCTACTCTTCAACCACCTAATTGATACCTAAACAAAAAAACTGCCAACAGAAGTCATTGATTCTGACCTCTACTGACAGCTTTATTTACATGACCAATTATTTTACTTGTGCTCCATTCTCTAATGCCGGATCAACAGTAGCAAGTTTTAGCACACCGTCTTTTTCGCCTGCTAAAATCATACCTTGTGATAATTCACCACGTAGTTTAACTGGCTTCAAATTCGCAACGACGATTACTTTCATACCTACTACATCCTCAGCACTGTAATGTTGCGCAATGCCAGACACTACTTGACGCTGCTCATAGCCTAAGTCCACCTGTAGCTTTAATAGTTTGTCGGCTTTTGGCATTTTTTCACACGCTGTGACAGTGCCTACACGCATGTCTACGTTCATGAATGCGTCGAATGTGATTTCATTTGTTTCTTCTTTCATTTCCTCCACCTGGTCTTCTACTTCAGCAGGTGCCGTGATCGCCATTTGCTGACGAATGTACTCGACTTCTACTTCTGTCTCCAGACGCGGGAAGATGGGAACACCTTTATTGATAACAGTTGTGCCCGAAGGAATTGCATAGCCTTCATGTAATGTACTCCAACCTAATGAATCATCAGATAGACCTAGTTGTTCTATCATTTGTTTCGGTGCATTTGTCATGAACGGCTGCAAGAGTACCGCTGTATGATGAAGGGATAATGCCAAGTGATACATGACTGACGCTAATTTCATGCGATCTTCTTCTGATTTCGCCAATACCCATGGAGATGTTTCATCAATATATTTATTTGTACGAGAAATTAATGCCCACACATCGGAGAGAACGACACTGAATTGCATTTTCTCCATAGAGGTCTCGTATTTTTTCACTGTATGCTGAATCATATCGCGTAATGACGCATCAAATTCAGTCGGTACAAGACCTTCTGTCAGAACTTCACCATCGAAGTATTTATTGATCATAGAGATCGTTCGGTTCAATAAGTTTCCTAAGTCATTCGCCAAGTCATAATTAATACGTTCGACAAATGCTTCCGGTGAAAATACGCCGTCTTGACCAAATGGTAATTCACGAAGTAGGAAGTAACGCGTAGCATCAAGACCATAGCGTTCAACAAGCATTTCCGGATAAACTACATTGCCTTTAGATTTCGACATCTTACCGTCTTTCATCATGATGAAACCATGTGCAAATACTTTCTTCGGTAATGGCAAATCGAGTGCCATCAAGAAGATTGGCCAATAAATTGTATGGAAACGAACGATATCTTTCCCCACAACGTGAACGTCCGCAGGCCAGTATTTATTGAATAAAGACTCGTCATCAGACATATAACCAAGTGACGTAATGTAATTCGTCAATGCATCAACCCAGACGTAAATAACATGTTTTGGATCTCCAGGCACTTTAATTCCCCAGTCAAATGACATACGGGAAACAGATAAATCTTCAAGTCCTGGTTTAATGAAGTTATTGATCATTTCATTTTTGCGTGATTCCGGTTCAATGAATGTAGGATTCTCTTCATAATAGGTAAGTAGACGGTCTGCATACTTTTTCATATTGAAGAAGTATGACTCTTCTTCTACTCGGTGAACCGGACGACCACAGTCTGGACAGTTTCCATCTACCAGTTGCGACTCGGTAAAATACGATTCACACGGAACACATTTCCATCCTTCATACTTTCCTTTATAGATATCTCCATTATCAAGGAACTTCTTAAATATCTTTTCAACGATGGTCTTATGACGGTCTTCTGTTGTACGGATCAAATCATCATAAGAAATATCCATCAGTTTCCATAAATCTTTCGCGATGTCCGCAATGCCATCGACATATTTAATTGGAGATAGACCTTCCTCTTCTGCCTTTTCCTGAATCTTCTGGCCATGTTCGTCCATTCCAGTTAGAAATCTGACATCGTATCCACGTAAACGCTTATATCGCGCCATTGCATCTGATGCAATTGTCGTGTATGCAGTTCCTATGTGAAATTTTCCACTTGGATAATAAATAGGTGTTGTGATATAAAATGTTTTTGATTGATTCTCCACGCGTAATTCCTCCAAATAATTAATGTATATTTTCATTTTATAGGATGTTACACAAAAGTGCCATGTTCTCCTCTGAAGCTTATACTTTTATAACTTCTTTTAGCTTGCTCATTGACGACAATTCCCATACTTACAACGTCTCTCATTTTTTACCTGTCAAATAATTAATAAAAATTAATAGTGTTTATTTGAGTTATGATGATTGACGATTATTGGAAGTGTTGGTATGATATTTAACAGACAAGAGAATCATGTCGAATTTTGACGAATGTTAAATTTGGAGTGTAGGAGGAATTCTTTCCATGAAGTCTACTGGAATTGTAAGAAAAGTTGATGAGCTAGGCCGTGTTGTGATCCCGATTGAACTTCGTCGTACGCTCGGTATCGAGCAAAAAGACGCGTTAGAAATATACGTGGACGACGATAAAATTATCTTGAAAAAGTACATGCCTAATATGACATGTTCTATTACAGGAGAAGTATCGGACGATAACCTTCGTTTGATCGATGGTAAATTAATTTTGAGCCCTGAAGGTGCAAAGCAATTGATGGATGAAATTCAAAACAAAATCAATTGATTGACAAAAAACCTGAACATGTATACGTTCAGGTTTTTTCGTCTTAATCCACGTGATATGCCTGATAAACATCTCGTTTACTCAACTCACGAACATCTGCCACTTCCTTGATTGCATCTTTCGAACGAACTTCCTTTTCTTCTATTATCTGCTCGACATGCTGTTTAATCGATAAATCTGTCCACCAGGCAGTCGCGATTTCGAGTTGCACGTTTTGATTACCTTCCACAACCAAACAGAACTCCCCTCTGATTTCATTGGATTCTGCCCACTCAATTGCTTCTGCAATCGTTCCTCTTAAGAACTCTTCAAACCGCTTCGTCAATTCACGGGCCATCACAATCTTCCGTTCATCTCCAAATTGTTCTCCTAAACCGCGCAATGTTTGTTTTAAACGATGTGGGGCTTCGTAAAATAACAATGTTTCTTCATAGTGCTGTAATTTCTCAAGCTGTTTTTTTGATTCCTTCTTTTGACGCGATAGAAATCCGAAAAACAGAAATGGTTGCGGTGTAATACCTGAAGCAACTAATGCTGTAATAGCTGCATTCGGTCCCGGCACGGGAACGACAGCAATTCCTTTTTCAATCGCCAATTCCACGAGATCTGCACCGGGATCTGAAATACACGGCATTCCCGCATCACTGACAATGGCAATATCCTTCCCTTCTTGAAGGAGTTCTATAATTTTTTCTCCCGCCACACGCGTATTATGCTCGTGATAGCTGATCATTTGTGTGTTAATCTCAAAATGATTACATAATTTAATCGTATTACGCGTATCCTCCGCCGCAATATAATCTGCTTCCTGTAAGATCCGGACTGCACGGTATGTCATATCTTCGAGGTTGCCGATTGGTGTGCCTACGATGAACAATTTTCCGAACTCTGTTGCTTCGGCACTCTTTTGTGACGTAATCATGTGGACCGCTCCTTTTTTATATAGTGTTCTTTTTGTTTTCGGGTTAATTGCTTAAACTGATATTCTGCTTGCATCGCTTGTCGCTGTGTTTCAAATGATTCTTGATAAATGTACTTTACAGGCAGACGTCCTCTCGTATACTTTGCACCTTTTCCTTCATTATGTACACGCAAGCGGCGTTCTAAGTCATTCGTATATCCAGCATAGTATGATCCATCATTACATGTCAGCACATAGAAGAAATGTTCATTCTTCTCCATACAATAACTGCCTCACTTCTTCTGTATACTCTCCGTTTTCTCGATAGACATATAAAGGAGGAAGAATTTTAAGATCAGGTTTTCCATCCTTAATTGCCTCGATCAATAGTGTATTCGCTTCTTTCCCTTCTTTCGGATAAACAAAACGAATACGCTTCGGTTCTAGTCGATACTGTCTCATGGATGTGATGATGTCTAGGAGTCTACCGGGACGGTGGACAAAAGCAGCTTTTCCACCTTGTTTCAATAATTCACTTGCAGACTTTACTGCTTGATCAAGTGTAAGCTCCACTTCATGCCTAGCAATCGTATAATACTCACTTTTATTTCTAGCACTTGCATCATTTGCCGGGAAATAAGGCGGATTGCATGTGACGGTATCATATAACTCATAACCGATTTTTTTTGCAATACCTATGACGTTCCCGTTTTCAATGGTAATCTGTCCTTCCAAACCGTTTAGCGCTATACTTCTTTGTGCCATATCCGCTAAACGTTCTTGCAATTCAATACCGATGATTTCACCTTTCGTCCGAGCACTCATAAACAAAGGGATTACACCGTTACCTGTGCACAAATCTACAACCTTTCCTCCACGGATCGGCATATAGGCAAAACGAGCCAACAACACTGCATCTAGGGAAAAGGAAAAAACAGAAGGACTTTGAATGATGCGTAAGTCCTCCGCTAATAAATAGTCTAGTCGTTCATCACTTTCTAGGTTCACAATCTACACTCCTTTAATCAAAAGAAAAAGCCAATACCTAAAAATAGGAATTGACCTCTCAACCGTTCTGTTTATTTAAGAATGACAGGCAGAATAGACAATCTTCGCCTTTACGGCTACTGCCATAGTGGACATTGCACACATGGAAACCTTCATTGTACAAACGAGCTAGATTGTCTACGCCTTCGCCCACGTCAAGCTTCTTTGGACGTTCATCACGCGCGGCCTCTTCTATTTCTTGTGTAATCTTATCGATTTCATCGAGTCGCGTTCGTAGATGATGGTTTTCCAGACGAAGCGAGTGGTTTTCTTCAGTCATCTCTGCAACAAATCCAATAAGTTCCCTGAATTGTTTTTGCATAGAATCCAACTGTTGTTCAAAATCCATTACCCTGTCAAGGAAGTTCACTTCTTTCAACTGTTCCACCTCATCATTTAGTCAATTGAGCTGTTTCTTTCTGTAAATCCTCAATCTCACTCCACGCATATTCCACTACTCGTTCAAATGCCGGCATATTCACTTGAAGCACACGCTCCAATAAGTTCAGTCCGACTACCTTTCCTACTCCATCTTGTGTCACTACTTGTTTACCAAGATCGGGCATTAGCGCTTTCGCTTCTTCATATTCATCATTTTCATACTTCAAGCAACACATCAAGCGACCGCATAGACCTGAAATCTTCGATGGGTTCAGTGAAAGGTTTTGATCTTTTGCCATCTTAATGGATACCGGCTCAAAATCTCCTAAAAATGTTGAACAGCAAAGCATTCTACCACATGGACCAATCCCACCTAGCATTTTCGCTTCATCACGTACACCGATTTGGCGCAATTCGATTCTCGTCCGGAAAATCGCAGCAAGATCCTTTACTAGATTGCGGAAGTCCACGCGACCTTCAGCAGTAAAGTAAAAGACAATTTTATTACGGTCAAATGTATATTCTACATCTACTAAACGCATATCTAATTGATGTTCTATGATTTTTTCAGCGCAGACATCAAACGCTTCATTTGCCTCTTGCTCATTCTCTTTCACACGTTCACGATCACCATCATCTGCAAGACGAATGATCTTTTTCAGTGGCAGGACGACATCTTCATCATCTATTTCATTACTTCGACTGGCTACTTTACCGTACTCTACGCCTCTTGCGGTTTCCACAATGACATAGTCGCCAATTTCAATTGGCATATCCAAGGAATCAAAATAATATAATTTCCCCGCCTTTTTAAAGCGGACGCCTATGACTTTAAACAAACAATAACCCCTCCTGCATAGTAAGCACCAATTGTTCTAGTAAAAGCGTACGATTCATATTTTGATGCAATCGTTTTTTCGCCTGCAAGACGGCATCTATTTTAACAGTTAAACTGCTATATGCGTTTTTGACAGAGTGTCCCGTGAAAACTTCTAATTGATCGGGATAGGATATAGTCGACTGCAAACCCGCTTTTATCGCCACAATATCACGGTATGCGAAGAGAAGCAAATCAAGCCCTTGTTCACAATCACTTTTTTCCTTCATGAAAGGCATCCAATCCGTCTGAATGAACAGCAATGCCTCTCCTGGAGATCGCTGTTCGATTGCTTCTACTAATTTTAACACTAATTTCCGTCTCTGTACAAAGGAATCTTCTTGGGCCATCTCATAAGCCACTTCGACATTTGCTGTCATCATCGTTACAGTGGATGCCATAGAAACTGTAACTCCTTTTTCCACGAGACTTTCAATACTATTTTGGCGATTCATCGGCTGAAGTGAAATACGCTGACAACGTGATTGAATCGTCGGCAAAATGGATGTATAGGAATCCGTAAGCAAGATAGCTGTAACACTTCCTTCAGGTTCTTCAAGAAATTTCAGCAATGTATTGGCTGCGGAAATATTCATTCTTTCCGCATGAACCATTACATATACTTTCCGTCCTTCTTCATACCCTTTTTTCGTCATCTTCATAATCAATTCAGACATTTGATCCTTTTTGATATCCTGTCCATCCGGTCTAATCCATACTACGTTCGGATGATTACCCGATTCTATACGTTTGCACGAATGACATGTTTCACATGGAACATTTTCTTTTGGATTCATGCATAATAGCAATTTCGTAAAATATTGCGCAACCGCTTCTTTGCCTGCACCATTTGAACCGTCAAATATATAAGCATGTCCTATACGCTGTCTTTTGTGAATCATAGTTAATTTATCGATAACTGGTTTCTGAGACTGCAATGCATGGTCGTGCAACTTCTGTGACATGCAAGCTCCTCCTTAGTTAGTAAAGTTGTTGCAAAAAAAACCGTGCTACATGTAAGTGCGGCACGGGATCACGTATATAAATTGATCAGAAGACCTTTGATTTCACCTATTTTGGCAAGTAAATCAATGGATGATTCTTCTTCATCCAACAGCGCTTCCGTCAACGCCATTAGTTTTTCATCTATTGTTTGGACAAGATTCAACCGGCGACCTTCACCAAATTGGTTCCATGTATGAGATTGTGTTAACTCAATACCTGAATCTACTGCTTCTTTCAAAAAGCGTTTGATCAACATCTTATATTTTGCCATGTCACGTAAATTTCGAGACCTCGCGAGACGATCTCCAGCACTTGAGATATCCCCAAATAACCGTGCGATCTGTTCTCCTTGCAGACGCGATCCTTGTTTTTCTACCATTTGTCCAAACTTGGCATTACTTTGTGCATGCCGAAGTGGATCAGGCGATAACTTATCCATCCCTGTACGGTATTCACCATTGACTTTCATCAGCATTCACCTCTAAATCAAAAATGGTGGAACTGTTCAATTGGCAAGACAAATACAGTAGCTCCGCCTACTTCTACTTCAATTGGATACGGAATATATGAATCCGCATTACCGCCCATTGGTGAAACTGGTGCGACCATTTGATCCCGAGAACGGCAATTATCACGAATTAAATCCAGTGCCTTGGAGACTAACTCATCTTCCACACCCATTAGAAATGTTGTGTTACCTGCGCGAAGAAATCCACCTGTACTGGCTAATTTTGTGTTCCGAAAATCACTTTTAGTCAATGCGGAAGATAATCGGTTACTGTCCTGGTCCTGTACCACTGCTACAATCAGTTTCAATGTACTCTCCCCTTTTCCGATTTCTCATAAAAACATATATCTTCTTTATTATATCACGAATTCTTATGTAAGTTGACTTCTGAACTTACAATTTGCCAAACATTTTCAACCACTTGTGCTGGTAATTGTTGAGCGTCTACCACTCGGATTCGCCCTTCATCCCGTAGCATCACTTCTTGATAACCTTTGTACACTTGCTCATGAAATTCCACTTTTTCTAAATCCAGACGGTTTTGTTCACGGTCTTTATCTCTCCATATTCGGGCTAGTCCTACTTCAGGCGGCACATCGAAGAAAATTGTGCAATCCGGCATATATTCCTCAATCGCGAACAAGTTGATTGCCAGTACTTCATCAATGCCTAAATCACGTGCAAATCCTTGATATGCCAATGAACTGTCAATGAAACGATCGCATAATACAATTTTGTTCTGCTTTAGTGCAGGTATAATTTTCTCTACTAAATGTTGTCTGCGCGCGGCTGCATACAACAATGCTTCCGTCTTGCCGTCCATCGCACTGTGATTTGAATCCAAGATGACTTCACGAATTTTTTCTGCAATAGGAATACCACCTGGTTCTCGTGTCATGACCACATCTTGCCCTTGTGCCTTTAGGCGTTCTGCAATTTCTTGCAATACGGTCGTCTTACCAGCCCCTTCCGGCCCTTCAAAACTAATAAATAATCCTGCCATCTTCTTATCCCCTATCTATTCCAGAACTACTTTTACTTTTTTCGTCTCCATATTGATTGCTCCTTGAAATCTACAGCCAGCCATTAAAAGATCTTGTATTTGTTCGGTGTGCTCTTGGCTAATACGTTCTCCAGCACATAAAAGAGGTATACCGGGTGGATATGGAATAATCGCATCTGCTGCTACTTTTCCCGTTGCTAACTGGATATGTATCCACTCCGTATCCATCATATGAAGCTGAGTTGCTGTATATACTACCGATGACGGAGAACTGATCGATAAAAAGTTGTTGACCCGTATTGAAGTAGCTTTTTTCACCGTTACACAGTCCATCGCTCGTTTAAATTTTCCAATTATGTCAGCGCATCGTTCTTCATCCCCCGCCTTCACCAAGGGCAATACAAACAACACTTGATACACATCCGCCAATTCTGAATAAATTCCCTGCTGCTCCAATGCTTCCTGCAAGGCGTATCCCGTATGACCTGTAGCACGGATCAGCAACTTTAGTTTATCGTCAGTCTCCACCACTTCGACGCACTCTATATTACACAGACCTTGAATTAAATTATTTCGGTATATTTGAAAGCTTTTATAGTGATCTTCACTATACGTCTCTGCATAATACCTTGCATCATCCAAAGAGGCCATCAATAAATAGGATGGACTGCTCGACTGTAGCATCTGGAGAAAATGTGCTACTCTTTCCCCCTTCACAAATTTCGATCGAACATGTAAAAAAGAAGCCATCGTCATGGCGGGTAAAGTTTTATGCGCAGACTGAACGACCAGATCTGCTCCGAGTTCAAGTGCACTCTTGGGAAATGCATCATTTACTATAAAATGTGCACCATGCGCTTCATCAATGAGAATCGGTATACTGTGGCTATGACATACTTCTACAATCTGTT
The DNA here is from genome assembly GCF_002743235.1 of Sporosarcina sp. P25. Lineage (NCBI taxonomy): Bacteria > Bacillati > Bacillota > Bacilli > Caryophanales > Caryophanaceae > Sporosarcina > Sporosarcina sp. P25. The sequence continues at coordinate 7,638 of NZ_PDYV01000017.1, read as the reverse complement.
TTAAATCTTTATTTATTAATCCGTAATAAGTAGGTGTGGTGAGAACAGCCGCTTTCACATTCGGATACTGCTTGAGTGCTTCATTTACAGACTTCAATGATACCGTTCCAGCCGTCTGCGTCTGTTCATCCCAATCCGGAGATAGAAACACTGGATTCGCACCTGTCAGTTCCAGCGCATTGAATATCGATTTATGTGCATTACGTTGCACAATTACCAAGTCTCCCGGCTGAACTGTCGCATACAGCATAGCCAGGTTCCCTACAGTCGAACCATTCACCAGAAAGAAACTCCGTTCACTTTCATAAAGACGCGCCAACTTGTCTTCTGCTTCTTTAATCGCTCCTGTCGGTTCATGTAAGTCATCAAGTCCTGTCAGTTCCGTCAGGTCATAGACAAGTGCTTGGCGTACAGCTGCCGGCAAATCAGATAATGCGCCACCTTTATGTCCGGGTACATGGAATGAAACGGGTTTCCTATTATGGAAATTCTCCAATGCCTGCACAAGTGGACGATCTTGATACTTCATCATACGCACTCCTTTACTTTCATTTAGTATAGCAAAAAGCGACACTCCTGACTAAGGGAGTATCGCTTTTCATGTCACATCATAGTGTTTACGCGCTGTTAACTCAGCTTATAGGCTTTAACTGACACTTCTTGTTAGCGTGAGGCAGCAGCTCTAAGACGAAATTCTGTTGTTTGATGCCTGAATTAATCGCTCTACGTAGAAATGTGGAACCCGAGTCCAGTTCACATCTTGTTGTTGCTTACGAACTCTTACATATTCCTTCAACATACATCCTATCGACTCTTCCTTAATAAATAACTGCGTATAGTCATATTCTTTACTATACATCATAGCTTCATGTAAAGACCGGGCCATCTCCAACCAGTGTTCTTGATGAGCGTAACACGAGCTTTCTAAAATTGTCGCTTCGATGAATGTCTCAATTTGCTCTTCCTGTAACGCTTCACTTTTCACATGTAATACTTTCTTTAACGCATCTTCCCATTGATCTTTCTGCAACAGTAGTCTTACATCTACGAGTGTGACAAATGGGTGTGGTTGAAGATCTTCTACGAAATACTCTTGTATTTTTAAAAAGACGATCTCTGCTTCTTCTAGACAACCTTGTTTCAAGTAAATGAATACTTCAAATGCATATAAAAAATCTTTCCAATAGCGATCTTCTGTATATAATAATGCACTCTGCAACGTTCTATGCGCTTTTTCCATCTCGCCATTTGCCATATGTAGCTTACAACTCAATACATACATAGGAATTAGCAGACCCGGATCTTGGAAGTGATGAGCTGACAGAAGTGCTTCTACCTGATGTTCTCGAGATTCTTTCATTAAACCTTTCATGTACAATATCTCCGCCTGAATTCCGTGATAATAACCGACGATAGAAAGTTTATTTCTTTGGCAGGATTGACGTTTCAATTGCAATTTTCGGTATTCATGGATGGCCGACTTTTTATAAGAACCTAATGGCGTACGTGACAACGTAGGTTCCGTTTTATTGAACTGAAGTGGCATTAAATACAATTTGGAATGCTTCTGCACTTGTAAATCAAAACCTTTTTGGAGCCACTCTCCCACTTCTGTTGCTCCACCCATTCGAATGATTGTGATGTAGGACTTGATTAAGAAATAATCGTAGGCAGCAGATTGGCTTCTTACGATAAAAGCATTCCATTCTTTCCGATTCTCTTGTGCTGTCATTTTGCTTGTGACAAGATCCGCTGCATCCACTTGGTGCTCGGCAAGAAGAGAAAAAGCATACAGTAACTGAAGATCTAAAGATAATGGAATATGTGCTTCTTCAAATTCGTGGCACCAAGCTAGGAAAGTCGAAGTTTCTCCATTCCTAACAATGTCTTCGCCGTAATTCATCATCCAAGTGATAGCAAGTGGATACGCCTTTCCTAACAAAGCATGTGTGATTGCACGCACAATATCACCTTGCTGAAAGTATATTCCTGCTGCTTTTTTATGCAACTTGAATACAAACTCCCTTGAGTAGGTTTGTTGCAAGTTTTGCTGTAAAGCTATAGCGAAAAGAGGATGATAACGTGCGTTTTTTTGTGTGTCCATCTCTATGAAGAAACCCTTTCCTTCTAAATCCCTTAAATGAACCAGACTTTCTTTATTCCCAAGTAGTGCGTCACATACTCTTTGATCCATAGTGCTCAGAATGGATGTTGCTAATAGGAAATGCTGTGCCGAGCTGGAAAAGTCATCCCACAGATCATTCATTAACACATTCATAGTGTACTGCTGGTGCCTGCTAACATGCTGCAGATCACATGTATCTTGTGACTGTACAACATTACGTAGTCCTGCAGGCCAACCTTCTGTCTGAATGAATTCTTGCCATACTGATTGCTGCTGTTGAGGTTGTTTTTTCAAAAACACTTTCATATCTACAGTCGTAAAACGCAGATGCTGCATTTTGACTTCAGTAACAGTAAATAAAGATTGCCAGAGTGCAAGTGTAAAGGGAGGGAGATGACGACTGGCGAAGCAAATTTTCAATGATTCGGGCAAATCCATTACAAAATACTGGATCATTTCCAAGAGTTCTAGAGCAGTAATATGATGAAAGTCATCGATAATTAATCGAACTCGTTTTGTCATTACACTACCTAGTTCTTTGTAGAAATCCCACATCGTATCCAGTTCGTCACGGTCTGCATTGGCAAGCTTTTGTTGTAGTTTCTCTTGTGGAAGCAAATTGCATGCCGAGTAGACAGTATAGACGATATATCGAAAAAATTGGACAGCATCATTGTCGGTTTCATCGACTGTCAGCCATGCGATGTTTTCATCCAAGTTGTCCGACCAATGAGACAAAAATGACGTCTTTCCGTAACCAGTTGGAGCAGTAATAAATAGTACTTTGGATTGCACAGCTTCATATTGGACAGTAACCATATTCTCTCTGCTAATCCACTCTTCACGTTTGGCAGGTTTTTGTATTTTTGAGGCTAACAACGTGATCATGAAAGTCACCTCCTAATCGATAGTAGTTATCCTGTCTACTGCCAATCCTTGGCCTGTAATATTGCTTGAGTCCGTGAGCTGACGTTGAGTTTTTTATAGACTTTCGACAAGTACACTCTTACAGTTCCCTCTGAAAGAAAAAGCTGTTCGGCAATTTCCCTGTTGGATAAGCCTGCAGCAAGCGCTTTAATCAACTCTTCCTCGCGGGAAGTCAAATTTGGTTTACTATGGTGATGAATAGCTACAGGACGAATAATTTGATCGGTCCGTAACGACTGGGCAAAAACAAGTGGTACGGTTTTCCATTGTGGTTGTTCAAAGTTCATTCGACTTTTTATATAACTCATCAGCACTGGATGTAAAGCCTTTTCATCTAAAAACAAGCGTTTATAACCTAATCTAACTGCCAATTCCAGTGCGTCATGAAGTATATCAATTGCTAACTTTTTCTTGTTGTTTCTCCACATACAGATTGACCGTAGTATTTTCACCTCGATAATAGTTGTCATTTGAAATTCTTCTTTAGCTTCTTGTGTGACTCGATCAATATAATATAGTGCTTTTCGCGTATTACCTTTCATCATATGCAGTCTTGCTTTTACAAGCATCCAGAATTCCAAACAAGGTTCGGCTTGCTGATGTATTAAGTTGGATAATTTATTTAATTCAAACTCTGCACGATCGAAGGATCCTTCTCGAATATAACCTAGTGCCTTCATTGTAATTAAAATACATTGCCAGTTAGTATTAACCATTGATTCCATTGCATAGTTCAGTATGCCCTGAGCTTTGACAAATTGTTCATCTGCCAAATAAATTTTAGCTTGTAAAATGTACATCGGTACAGACAAGCCTGGATCACTATGACGATCAGTATAATCCATAGTTTTTTTCATATATTGTTCAGACTCGAATAATAGATCCATTTCATAGAAAACTTCAGCTTGTATACCTTGACTGTATTCTGCCAGATTATGTGCAAGGAACATATTACTTCGCAAGATATTATTAAATGTAGGAAGTCGTTTGATGGAGTTTATCTTCCCTCTGTTGCCTAAACTGGTTCTTAATAATTGTGGTTCAAAATGGTTGTAAATCATCGATACATTTCTCCATCGGGAATCCGCAGGCATTGAGCAATCATGAATTCTTCCCTGTAAATATGAGTTTTTTTCCTTTTTCACTCCATGCCGCGTAAACAACATAAACTTTTTTACACTGTCGAACATCAGCGAAGCATCTTCAAATGAATCTTTCTCTTTCCAACTCGTTTTTTCATGCCTACGTTCAAGCTCTCTGATAATCGACTCCGCTTTATCCATTTTATACTGAATAGCTAGATTGATTGCATATACTACAAGCGTTTCCACATGGAGTTCAAAAGAATTTTTACGCAGCACTATGACCCACCGCATGAACAGCTCAGTCTGATTTGATGAAAAGATATTTACTAGATTCTCTTCTATCCAACGATCGGCTACATCAAATAATTTCCCTTCGATCGCTAGCTCGATTCCTGTTTCATAATCTCCTTGTTCATACTCAACGTGAGCTACCTCACCGTAAATTTCTGTTATACAGTCTTTCGAAAAACGTTGATGCATTTCATTCTGTAGAGCAATTGAAAAAAGATTATGGTATCTGTACGTTAGTTGATTGCCCTTCAAACGATTGATAAACAGACCCCTCTTCTCAATCTCTCTCAATACTTCTTCACTATCTTTACGATTCAATACCTGATTACAACTTTCCGGTGTTATATATTTCAATACCGATGTACGAATGAGAAAATCTTGCACAGAGGGAGTGAGACTGAATAAGGCTTTAAATAGTAAGTAATTTGTCACGATAGGCGACAGAATGGAGGAATCTTTCGCTTTCCATTGGGGATCTTCTTCTGATTCAGTTAAATTTATCAATTGAATACCTAGAGGCCAACCTTCTGTAATTCGCAATACTTGCTGATAATAAAAGATTGTATGACTCGATTTAAGAGAACGCTTATCGTAAAATTCACGTACTTCATCTAATTGGAATTTAAGTTGTTCAATACCAACCTCGTACACCCAACCCTTCATCCTCCATTTAGAAATGATTAGGGGTACTTCACTACGACTTATTATAAAAACCTTTACGTGATGTGGTAAATTATCGATGAAGCGATTCATCATTTTATGAACAGCCTGATTCGCAACCTTATGATAATCATCCAGAATAAGTATGGTTCTTCCAGATTGGTTACTGAGTTCATCCAACAACATATCAATAATCATAGAATAGGGCGGGGTTGTTTTGACGAAAGACAATAACTTTTCTGCATTAATTTTAGTCCCACTTTTCTCAATTGACATGATCACGTAAATCCAAAATCGAATGGGATCATTATCCATTTCGTCTAGCGTCAACCACGCCGCATGATCTCTCGTATATGCAATTGATTTACTTACAAGCATGGACTTTCCATATCCTAGGGGTGCTCGTACAATAGTCAATCGCGTTAGTTTCTTATTTTCAAGCAAATCTATATGTCTTCTGTCGATAATTTCATTATCAGCAATAGGCATTTTAATCTTTTCATCTGAGCCGTTGTTGATCACTGATCTTCACTCCTTTCTATCACTCATGAAAACCTATCTAAACATCTACTGATTTATAATTTCCAATTCACTCAATATCTGAGTTGAAAAATATTTCTCCTATCGGCATATTAAGAACATCCGAAATCTTTTTCATGGTTTTAGCACTTGGATAATAAGCACCGTTTTCTATTTTGGATAAAGCTGTACGACCGATTCCTACTTGCTCTGCCAGTTCCGCTTGAGTTAAATTCATCTTCTTTCTAATCTCTTTTATATTGTTGGCAAACATCTAATCCAACTCCCCACTTTTGCTCTATAATTTGTGTCTATTTGTAGTGTCATTAATATTAAATATATTTCTATTGGATAAGTAATATATGTCTCTTCATTCTTTTTGCCTAATGCTATATATTCTTAATTATTGTGTCGCCAGTATATAAGCTCACTATCACTTGTAGTTTGTACTAGTTAATCATATTTTATTTTACAAATATTTTCGTATTAGAGAATAGAGTAAAATTCTTAAAATAAAATTTTCTAGAAACTTTCCATTCCATTAAACGCAGAGAACACTTTATATAATTAATTCGCAATATTTGTTTAGCGTTACAACACATTTTATGTCTAAATGTTTTTTTTGTCAACACTTAAACTTTGTTTTCTATCAAAAGGGTCTATATAATCTGTTAATTATCTTGCCAATATTATGGAAATTTGAAATAAATCTGCTAAACAACCACACTAGTTGCAATATCCAATTAAAAATAGACTTTTAATCATTTTTGATTTTAGTCTTTGTGCCTACTTACGGTAAATAATAAATGTGAAGTGACACGACACACTATTAAATCTATTTTGAATATTTCTCTGCTAGCTATTTCTTTATATTTATTAAGGTATCGGTTATGATAGATATACAGTTAGAACGTCAAACTTAGACATATTAAGGTGGGTGAAGAAATTGAATGAGTTTGGGAAACGCTTGCGGAAACTCCGAGAACAAAAAAAAATGACATTACGTTATTTGGCTGAACGTGCTAATCTTAGCTATTCCTTCATTGCTTCATTGGAAAAAGGAAGATATAACCCTTCACGTGAATCAATTTGTGCATTAGCGTCTGCATTAGATGTGGATAGGAATGAACTACTAATATTGGCCGGCTTTATACCAAATGATAAGTCTGATCAAGTATATATTTCTTCAAAAGACGAACTAAATACTAAAGAAATGGCTCTTGAAAAGTTATTAGAAGAAAAGGTTTCTTACAATGGCATACAACTATCAACTTTAGAGAAAAATGCTTTATTGGCTTTCGTAAAAACCATGGTCAGTTTAAAAAAATAATCTTTTCACCCATCTTTCATTTTACTAACAATACTCAATAGTATTCTCTGTCATTCTACTATATAATAACTGTAGAATGATTTTTCTATTTACGGTTTTGCACATTAAATTAAATCCTTTACTTTATTGAAATTAGCGTTCAGGTACTTGCTAAATGGATAATTATTTATGGTCTCTCTCCCGTCGATCCAGTCTTTAAGCTAGTTAAAAAGGAGATGAACAATATGCCGGCTTATATAGTTAATGAATATTATGTCTTTACTTCTTATGAAGATTTGTCTTCCCTTATTTTTGATATTATCCATTATTCTCTTTTACCTGTACAACAGGACCGACATTCATTTTCAATTCTTACTGGTCATCTGGACATTATTAGACTTAAATTTCAATGCGACAATGGGCTCTGTATTAATGTACGCTACGAAAGCGAAGACGATATTTACTACTCCGTATGATTATCCGGCTACAATTGAATTGTATTAAATAGAAATAATCGCTATCAAATCCATGGGCTTTCCGACATGGATTGTTTTTTTTTGACTCATTTGTCTAGTGAGTATTACTGTGATAAAACACAAAAAAGCCACTCCCCAAAGGGAATGGCTTCGCATGCCTAGCAACGTCCTACTCTCACAGGGGGAAACCCCCAACTACCATCGGCGCTGAAGAGCTTAACTTCCGTGTTCGGTATGGGAACGGGT